>NZ_JBHTBJ010000037.1:0-68411 GCF_042664765.1 Paractinoplanes rhizophilus
CGTCATCAAGACCCTCGCCCGCAACGCCTACGGCTTCCGCAACCCCGAAAACCAGCGCCTACGCACCCGCGCAGCCACCACCCGCCGCCACCGCGGACACCTCAACCCCGCTTAACTTCGAAGAGCCGTAATACCACCTCCGAGACCTTTCAGCCTTTCAGCGAGGCGCTCTGACCTGATGCGCCTTCCTGAAGGCTGCGGAGGCACATCGAATTGGAGCAATGCCGCCAGGAAGGGAGGTCGATGTGGAAATCGTCATCAGGGAGACATTGCGGAAGCCGTCGCTCGGTGCCGGGTGCGTCCGTGCGGCGAACCCGATCGGCGTCGTGATGGCGCAAGGTAGACCAGGGATCATGGATTCTCACTGCCCGGGAGTCGTACTCACGGGGAAGCCGAGCCGATGGGGCCTCTACGGCCACGTTTTGTTTCTTGACGTTTCATCCTAGGCGTCATGAACAAAAGGCCTGACTGCCTTCAGAATCGACTGGGACCTTACCCCAGCCCCGACTCGTTTTGTTCGCGAGACCTTCTATGGTGCCGAAGCAGGCTCGAAATTTGGTCTACACGCCGTCTCACCCGACGGCCCGGACGCAATCGTTGCCGTCGAGATCGGACGGCCGGGCATCGTTGTCGGGGCACGGAGCGGCCCCAGTGGCGACGCGTCGGCGAACCTTCGACGAGCCGGTGACGAGGTGCTTCGGCCGTGGACACCGCGCAAGAGGAGGAAATGCGTTGCACAGTCGACTTCGGAAACCCGCGTTAGCGACCGCGTTGATGTTGGTCGCGGGTGCAGTGCCAGTCATCAGCAGCCCGACGCCCGCTCTGGCAATTAGTGGTGATTGCATCACGACGTTGCAGAACGGCAGTGCGGGCACCCACCGTGCCGGTGCCCTGTGTTCCCGGCTCGGAAGTGACACGAAGTTCCGGGCGAAGCTCGTACGGAACCTGGGTCCGGATTACACCAGCTCCTGGAGCACGCAGACGTACGTCTGGAAGTACACCGGGTGGTGGACCTGCGACGCCGGATGCCACGCAACCGTCGAACTCACGGGAGTCTGATCGACTCCTTTCACGTGGTGGGTGCCGAACGCACCCGCCACGTGATTCGGTATAGGCGGCGATTGATGCCGGTGAGGTAGGCCATGATCACGCTGGATCACGTGACAGTGCAGTATCCCGAGGTCACGCCCCTCGACGAGGTGGACCTCACGTTCGAACCGGGCACCACCGCGGTGATGGGACCGAGCGGTAGCGGCAAGAGCACATTGCTGCGCGTCATCAGCGGCATGCAGCGACCCACGTCCGGCGCCGTGGCGATCGACGGTGTCAGCGTGGCGGCAGCATCCTGGCGGTCCGCCGGTGATCCACGGGTGTCGCTCATCCATCAGGATTACCGTCTGGTCCCGTTCTTGACGGTCGCGCAGAACATGTTGCTCGCGGCGGAGTTGCGCGGTGTCCGGCGCTCGGGCGCGGATGTCGGCGCGATGCTCGAGCGTGTCGGACTGCCGCCGTCGATGGGCCGCCGGCTGCCGACGAAGTTGTCCGGGGGCCAGCAACAGCGCGTCGCCATCGCTCGCGCCCTGCTTGCCGGCACCTCGGTGCTCCTCGCGGACGAGCCGACCGGCGCACTCGACGTCGACAACACCGAACGGATCGCCGACATATTGGTTGAGCTGGGCCGGCGTGACGGGCTGGTGGTCGTGGTCGCCACCCACGACCCACGGGTGGCGGAACGGATGGACCACCGTATTCAGCTGGCCCGGGGCAAGCTGGTGGCGGCGCCGTGAGATCGCGTGTCGACGGGCTACGCCTCCGCCTGGCATTCCTGCGTCACCGGGCGCCGCAGATGGGCGTGCTGCTGCTCCTGGGCATTTTACTGGGCGGATCGCTGACCAGCTTGGCCGTGGTGCTGAGCAGCGCCGAGAAGGCCATCGTGGATTCGGCCCGCGCGGACGTCGGTCATGCCTCGTACGCGCTGCAGACCGGCAATCCCGACGCGACGGACGCATTGCGGTCGGTTGCGGGGGCCAAGCCGCTTCAGGACGAGAATGGCGATGTCGTCGCCGACGGCCTGTCGGCCTCCGTCCTGGTGCGGACCATCACCGATCCGTCGTTGCGGTTGGGTGTCGTCACGAAGGGCACATGGCCCTCCCGCCCGGGCGAGGTCGTCCTCTCGCAAACGACCGCTGAGGCCTTGGGCATCGCGATCGGCGACACGATACAGGTGCGCACTGGCGACCGGCAGCGACCGGGTCGGGTCGTCGGGTGGTCGGTGGATCCCGCCGACCGGACGACCAGCACGCTGGTGCAGCTGACCGACGACGGGGCGACCTTCCGGCCCACCATGTGGCTCAGCGACGAGAGCTTCTTCGGCATCACCGCCGTCCGGCCGTTCCTCGACGACCGCACGGCGACCTACAACTCGGTCGACTCGCTGCTCGAGGTGGCGGCGAAGAACAGGCCGCACTTCCTGAGCGCGATGCGATTCGTGCCGACCGGCTGTGCACTGCTGGTGGGCGTCCTGCTCCTCGCCGTCGGTGCGGTCCTTTCCGGCGGATGGCGGAGGGACGCCGACACGCTCGTTGCCGCGGGCATGCCAGAGTCCCACGCCTGGCGCAGGATCGTCTCGGTGATCTTCGCGACCGTGCTGATCGGGGAGATTGCCGGCAGCGCCGCCGCAGCCTTGGTCGTGCTGGTCGCCCGTGGGCCCATCTCCGCCCGGCTGGGGCAGCAGTGGGTGGAAATCGCGGTTCCGTGGCCGGCCGTCGCCGTGATGCTCGGCTTGACCATGTTGGCCGGGCTCCTGGCCGTGCCGTCCGTGCGCGCCGGGGCGAGGTGGCTGCAGCGCCGCACGCTCCAAACCGCGCAGCGTCGATGGGCAACCTTGGTGGGCGTGGCGGCCACGGCGGGCGGGCTCGCCTGTTGGCTCCTGCTCATCTACGCTTCCGGCACACTCGGCCGAGATCGTCTCGCGTCACTGAGCCAGCTTCCGGCTGCCGTGATCGCGGCAGCGCTGCCATACGCGATCGCGCCATTGCTGGCGTGGGGCCTCCCCACGGCTACCCGAGCGTTGATGGGTAATCTTCTGGCCGGCGCTCGGTCCGTCACGGCCGCCGGCGCCCTCGTCGCTTTGGCGAGCAGCATGTGGGCGGCACAGAACGTCTACGACGCGAATCTCGGCGAAGCGTTGTCCAGCCGGCTCCAGCCGGCGAGTTCCTTCGTGATCAGTGACATGCCGGACAGCGCGGTTCCCGCACTGACCGCGCTCTATCGCGAGCACGGCGGAAACGAGCTCATCAGCTTCCGGGTGCCGGACGAGGCGACGGCGACACTGCGGGTGACGGCGGCCGAGGTCGTTGCCTGCATGGGCGAACGGCACACCCAGGATCCCGGCGACGTCACGGACTGCTTTTCCCAGGACTCGGCGGCGCCGATCAACCGGGTGCTGCTCGGGCCGGAGGGGTCGGCCCAGCGCGCCGATCCACACCTGGTGGACGGTGGGAAGGTCGGGCTGCTCGATTTCCGGACCGGTGACCAAACCGTGTCTCGGCTTGCCGAAACGCGGGCCGAGGCCGACCCAGTTCTGGGCGGCAACCTGCCCGGACTGGTCGTTCCGCTGGGGGGTTCGGTCGCCGAGGATTTCGGGCTGGAACCGGCCGGCATGAGTGAGGTGGTCCTGCTGGACTTCACCGCGCTTGAGCCACGCGATCAATTCTTCATCCGAGCGGCTGCGATCCGCCTGGCGCCAAGCGCGGACATGCAGAACGGGTCGGATCCGACCGAATATGACCGGCTGCGCTCCGTCGCGAACACGGCCGCCTTTCTCGGCGCTCTCGGCACGATCGTGATCGTCATGCTGGGCGGCGCCGGCCTGATCGTCGGGCACACGTTGACCCGGCGCACGCTTATCGATGTCGGCGCCGCTCCGGGGCGGCGACTGAGCATCGTGGCGAGGTGGACCGCAGTTCCGCTGATCACGACGCTGCTCACCATCCCGCTTGCCATCCTGACGGTGTCATTGGCGGCGCAGCGGACTGCCGCGTCCTATGGAGTCCTTTGGATCCTGCCCGGCGTCGCCGGCGCGACCGCGGCTGTCTTCATCGGTGCGGCCTTCCTCCGTACGCCTCGGATGGACAACGAATAGCGCGAACCCGCTGATATGACTTCACGGCCGCCGCCGCAGGCGCCGTACTCTCCGCCGGGTTGCTGGCTTCGCCGGCGGCCGCAGCGACATCCGCGTTCGAGTGGTGTGCATGGCCGTTGGACTGTGCCGCGGCCTCCGTCCCGGAACCGTGAACTGGTCGACCAATCCGCTCCGGCAACCGGTGGGAGCTGGGACGCCGCGGCGTTCCACCGAGCCGGCTCGCCACCGTCGCACAGGCCGTCGGCGCGCCCGCCGACGTGCTCGCGCAGGCTCCCGACCGGCCAGTGCCCCGCCGTGAGCGCCGCTCTCCGGTGGCCGGGTCGCCGGTTCGCTTCTCTGCCCGAGCTTGGTTCCAGGAGGAGGCGGAGGCGCTGGTCTCCGACGTGGTCAAGCAGGCCTGAGCGATTCGTGCCTACGTCGTATAGTGCGGGCAGAGGTCGGCGGCGATGGTTGCAGCGACCGCTCGCCAAGACAAGTCCTGCCCCGCGCGGTGGATGCGCTGCTCGAGCGCCGCAGCGTCCTCGGGTGACAGACCGGCATGACGGCGGAGGGCTTCAGCTGCCGCATCCACGTCACCGGGCGGGATGGTGTAGCCGACGCCCCACTCGGTGACGTAGTCGAGCAGGTCCGGGGGGCCCGCCGCGAGCAGCGGCCGAGAGAACGCGCGCACTCGCTTCGCCGTCCCGCTCTCGTGCGTCATCGCCGGGTCGTACAACGCGGACACCAGATCGGCAGCGCCGAAGTAGAGGGGGTGCTCGACCGCCGGGATGAACCGTTTGTGGATCAGGAGCCGGTCGCCGAGCCCGTTTGCCTCACCCAGCTGCTCCAGCTCCCGGCAGGACACATCGCCCTCGGGGCCGGCGTGCACGAGCACCCAGTCCGGGGTGGCCGCGACGGCGCGCACCAGCGTGGGCAGATCCTTGTCGTGGCGCAGCGTGCCGAACGACAGCAGGATGTTCCCGGCCGGGAGCCCGAGGACCTCCCGCGCCTTCTCCCGGCTGGGAAGCACGACATCGGCGGGGTCGGGGGCACCGTGAGCAAGCACCCGCACAGGTGAGGTCTCGGGCAGGGACAGCTCGTCGAGGAGTCGGCGGCGCATGTGCGGGCCGTGCACGTACACCACGGCCAGGTTGCGTGCGATTCGGCGTGCCGCCCGGGCCGAGACCCGCTTGTATGCCGTCCGCAGCACGCCTTCCCGTTCGGAGCGGAAGGTGGTGGAGTGGAAGATGCCCCCGGTGAGCCCCCCGTTGTGCCGCCGCAGATAGCGGGCGAGGCTCAGGTACTCGAACGTCTCGAACAGCACCGGGGCGTCCGGATACTCCGCCGTGACCCGGCGCAGCGTGGACAGCAGGCGAGGCTCCGCCAGCAGCCGGAACGCGTGCCTGCGCAGTCTCGACGGCAGGACGTCGAGCAGCCGGTCCCAGGCCGCGGAGGTGGCAGTGTGCACCATGACGTCGGACAGCACCAGCGGCCCGTCGTGCGTCACGACGTGCACCTGATAGCCCTGGTCGCACAGACCGGACCCGAGTCCGCCGACGTAGTCGAAGGCGTGACCGTAGGGCTGCAGCGCACCGGGGCTGTAAACGATGAAGGTCGCCACCCGCAAAACCTACCGAGCGGCCCGCCGCAGTGACGCGAAACGCCCGAATTGATCCCCAGCGAACCGTTCCCCGCCGCACACCGTCGAACGCGCCGGATCGCCGGCCCCGGCTGCGGGTCGCCGATCCGGCAGCGCTCGGATTGCGTCATCAGCCGCATGACCGGCGCTTTCCACCGCCTCGATCAGCGTCTTGCACCGGTGGCGAGGCCAGGGTCTCGTCGCGCAATGGAACTTCACCCCGCACCGCTGCGCCAAGATCGGTGCCGTTCCCCACCGCCGACCTCATATGGACAAGTCGTACGGCTGACCGGTCACGCCTCGGGACGACCAGGGACGCAACCTCACCAGCAGCAGCGTCTCTTGCCATTCGCTCTACACCGGTGTAGGAAACTTATTGACAGGTGTGAATGTGGGCTGCCGCGACCGCAGGAAGGGCCCGGTGGCCGAGCTCGATGGTGAGGCGCGGTGCCTTCGATGCGGGAGGCCTTGACGCTCTGAGGGGAGCAGCGATGTCACACAGCAGTGGCCTCCGAACGACCAGCCTTGTCGCAGCCGCCGCTTTGGTGGGTTCACTCATCGCGGCCGCCCCGGCGGTTGCCGCGACCGACACATGGCATTCGAACGACGACGTCTATCACTACTTCAAAGTGCCGCAGTCGCAGGCCAGCAGCATCGTCGGCGGAACGCCGGCAACGCTGGAACTGGAGGCGAACATCGGCCCGAGCGGCACGTGGTCGGCGCTCGCGCTCGACCCGAGTGGCTCGGACTACGCCGCGAACGTCGGTCCGCTCGAGCCCGGGCTGTACTACTACCAGTACACCGCGACCATGCCGGACAGGTCGAAGGTGTCCTTCCGCCAGCCTGGCAGCCCGGTGGCGGTGACGTCGCAGCCGAACTGGAACACCTTCTTCGTGCCGGGTGAGTCGGTCGCGTGGATGGACGACATCGCCGCGGGCGGGACGGTGGAGGAACTGTCCTACCCGAGCGCAGCGGCGGCGGAGGGCCGCACCGCCTTGGTGTGGACGCCGCCCGGCTACGACTCCGCCCGGGCCGAGGCGTACCCGGTCCTGTACCTGCTGAGCAGCGCGGGTCAGACCGCTCGTGAATGGCTGGAACTTGGCCGGGCGAAGCAGATCCTCGACAACCTGGTCGCCGGCAGGGACGCCAAGCCGATGGTGGTCGTGATGGCTGACGCCAATTCCGCCGACCCCCGCGCCGAGCTGCTCAACGCCATCGTCCCGGCAGCGCGGGCCGGCTACCACATCTCGTCCCGGCCCCGGAGTCAGGCGCTGGCCGGTGTCGGCACCGGCGCCGAGCAGGCGATCAGCATCCTCCGCAGCGATCCCGGCGCATTCGCCTACGTCGGCTCCTTCTCCGGCTCCGCCGACGGCCCGATCACCAAGGCGGAGGCCAAGGCGATCAACAAGGGCACCAAACTGCTCCGGACGTACGTCGGCAACACGCTCGATCCGTCCTACAACGACAACTACGACCTGCTGGTGGACCTGAAGAAGTCCGGAGTGAAGTTCGAGTTCGACGGCGTCAACCCTGACGACGGCGGCACCTGGGACGCGTGGCGGGAGAACCTGCGAGACTTCGCCGCTCGGCTCTTCGGGCAGAAGTGCGCCGGTCACGGTGCCAGCAAGGGACACCGCCCGCTGACCAAGCCGTACCAGCCGCCTGCGGCCGGGTCGATCACTACCCCGCACATCGACCCGCACGGCATCGTCACGTTCGAGACCGGCACCCAGTGGGCCGACGCCAAGGACGTCACGGTCTGGGGGAACTGGGCCCCGAACGGCCAGTGGTTCCGGATCCCGATGGCCAAGCAGCCCGACGGCCGCTGGCGCATCTCGATCGGACCGCTCGACGGCTACTACTACTACCGGTACGTGGTCGACGGCGTCGACATGAAGGACCCGGCCGACACCGTCAACACGCATGTGATGGAGTCGCAGCTTTTCGTGCCGGGCAAAACCGACGCGATGCTCGCCGACGTCCCCGAAGGCAAGGGCGGCACGGTCTCGCTGATGACGTACGACGGAGGCCAGGGCACAGAGCGCTACGCGTACGTCTGGACGCCGCCCGGCTACGATGCCGACCGCGAAGCCTCCTACCCGGTGCTGTACCTGTACCACGGCGGGGGCCAGAACTACGGCAGCTGGCTCGAGACCGGACGTGCCAAGCAGATTCTCGACAACAACTACCTCAACGGGACGATGGTGCCGATGGTTGTGGTCATGCCCGACCAGAACGGCGTCGACTTCTGGACCGACCTCAGCCAGCACGTGATGCCGACCGCGGCGGAGAAGTACAACATCTCGACTGATTCGGACGAGCAGGCGCTCGCCGGTCTGTCGTGGGGAGCCATCAACACCCTCGGCGCCTGGCTCGACCATCCGGGCGAGTTCTCCTACATCGGTGCCTTCTCGGGGGGACTGTTCGCCTACCCTGCCGTCGACGTCCAGGCGGTCAACGAAAGCACCAAGCTGGCAAGGCTGTACTCCGGTGACGTCGACTTCACGTACACGATCACCCAGAACACGATGCAATGGCTGACCTCTCAGGGCATCGAGTACGAGTACGCGGGCACCTGGGTCGGACCGCATGGCTTCGACACCTGGATGGCGGACCTGATCGACTTCGTGCCGCGGCTCTTCGTGCCCGAGTACCGGTTCGGCGGGGTGCGGCCACCGCTGGCCGGCGACGGCTCCGACGTCGTCAAAGCCGGACGCGCCGTGCCGGTCAAATTCACCCTGACCGGCGCCGATGGCAAGACTGTCACGGATGCGCGGCCGCGTCTCTACCTGGTGCGGAAGACGGACGGTGTGGCCGGCAATCGTGTCCCGGCCCAACCCGTTCAGAAGAATGCGGACAACACTGCGCGCTACAGCGCTCACAAGGCTGAGTACGTCTTCGACTGGGCCACCAAGGGGCTCGCCCCGGGTGCCTACGAGTTGCAGATCGATCTGGGCAGCTCGGTTCACGCCATCGCTCTGACCATCAACTGACCTTGGGCCACGCGGCCGGCCCGCCCCGGATCGGGGCGGGCCGGCCGCTGCGTCGGGGCCGGCACGGGGGTCTTATACGCTCATCAATGAGCCGACGAGCGGCGGGAGGTGCCGTGGCACGCAAGACCAACAGGTCGGCGACGATGCGCGACGTCGCCCGGCTCGCCGGAGTGTCGATCAAGACGGTGTCCAACATCCTCAACGGCTATCAGTACGTGCGTCCGGAAACCCGCCAACGGGTGGACGACGCGATCCGTGAGCTGGGCTACCACGTGAATGTGTCGGCGCGGAACCTGAGCCGGGGCCGGACCGGGGCGATCGCTTTGGTGCTGCCGTCGCTGCGCGTCGTGTACTTCGCCGAACTTGCGGACTCCGTCATGCGAGAGGCATCCAGGCGAGGCCTGACCGTCTTCATCGAGCAGACCAACGCCGAACGCGACCGCGAGTTGCGGGTACTGGACGGCAGCTACCGGTCACGCTTCGACGGCGTGCTGTACTCCCCACTGGCGCTGGGCCAGAACGACCTCCCGCTGTTCGACGTCGACTTCCCGCTCGTGCTCCTGGGCGAGCGGGTGTTCGACGGCGACGTCGACCACGTCACGATGAGCAACGTCGAGGGAGCACGTGCGGCGACCGAGCACGTCCTGGGCCGAGGCGCGACCACGGTAGTTCCCCTGGGAATCAAGGACGACCCTTCGCCGAGCAGCGGAACGCTGCGGTTCCAGGGCTTCCGGGACGCCCTCCGGTCACGAGGGTTCGACGTCGACCCACGCGCGATCATCGGTGTACCCGACTACTTCCACTCCACCGGCGCCACGACGATCGCTCGCATCCTTGACAGCGGCGTCAAGCCCGACGCGGTGGTGGCGTTCACCGACACACTCGCGCTGGGTGCGCTCGCCGCCCTTCGGGACCGCGGGGTCCGGGTTCCCGAGGACGTCCTGCTGATCGGCTTCGACAACATCGACGAAGCGAACTACTCCCGGCCTCCGCTGAGCTCCATCGACCCCGGACGCGACGTGATCGCGCACCAGGCAGTCGCCCTGTTGGAAGAGCGGATCCAGCTTCAGTTCGACGGTGTGCCGCGAGCGGAACAGCCGGCGCCCCGGAGGATAGTCGTCGACTTCGAGCTGATCCAGAGACAGTCGACGCGGCGCTGACGCCGTCTAAACCGCCCTGAGCAGCGAAGATAGGCAATCGCTCCCGATGTGGCAGCGCTCCCGTCGGCCGAGGATGGATACATCACCGGATGACGAGGAGATAGACCATGTTGATCCACGCGGACCTGATGCTGACCCTGGCGAACGAGCGCCACCGTGAGCTGATCGCCGACAGCGAGAAGCGGCGCCTGCTGGGTAGCGCGCGCCGGGCGCGGAAGGCGCGGAAAAGCCAGGTGGTACGGGGACGGCCCACCGTGGCGGTGCCGGCCCATTGATGATCGGACGGGAGAGCGAGCCGCGCCCGTCGCGCTCGCACTCCAGGGCCGCGGTGTCAGCCGGTGAGGCCGGCGTCGTGGGCGAGCAGGGCGACCTGGGTACGGTTGTTGAGATCGAGTTTGGTGAGTATGCGGGAGATGTGGGCTTTCACGGTGGCCACGCTCATGAACAGCTCGCCCGCGATCTCGGCGTTGGACTTGCCCCGCCCGACGGCGATGGCGACCTCGCGTTCGCGTTCGCTGAGCTGATGCAGCGCGGTGGTGGCGTGCTGTCGCCGGGCCGCGGCGCCGGTGTTGCTGAGGTGGGCGATGAGCCGTCGGGTGACGGTCGGCGACAGGATGGGCTCGCCGGCTGCCACCCGCGCGACGGCGCGCAGGATCTCGGCGGGTGGGGTGTGTTTGAGCAGGAAGCCGCTGGCCCCGGCGCGCAGGGCGCGCAGGACGTACTCGTCGGCGTCGAAGGTGGTCAGGACGATGACCTCGGGTGGGTCGGGCCGGGCGCGGAGTTGTTCGGTGGCGGCGAGGCCGTCGAGGGTGGGCATGCGGATGTCCATCAGCACCACGTCCGGGGCGTACGCGTCGACGGCGGCGGCTGCTTCGCTTCCGTCGCCGGCCTCGCCCACCACGGTGATGTCCGGCGAGCCGCCGATGACCATGGTGAGGCCGGCCCGCACGAGCGGGTCGTCGTCGACGATGAGGACCCGCACCGGTGCGTTCACGTTGGCCTCCTTGTCCGTGCTCACCTGGGCGGAGGCCGATTCCGGCCGCGGTCAGAGGGTAGGCCACGGTAGCCAGGCCCGGAGCCGGAAGTCACCGGCGGGGGTGGGGCCGTGTTCGAGGCGTCCGCCGGCGAGGGCGGCCCGTTCGGTGAGTCCGATGAGGCCGATGCCGGCGCCGGGGATGCCGGCCGGGCTGGTCTCGGCCGGGTACGGGTTGCGGATCTCGACGGTTACGCCGTCGCCCGGGGTTGCCCGGACGGTGACGGCCACCTCGCCGTCGGGGGCGTGCTTGCGGGCGTTGGTCAGCCCTTCCTGCACGATCCGGTACGCGCTGCGCCCCACGCCGGCCGGTACGGCGGCAAGCGCGTCGGTCTGCCCGTCGAGGCGTACCCGCATCCCGGCGCGTCGCGATTGGTCGACGAGGTCAGGGAGGTCGGCCAGGGTGGGCTGCGGCCGTTCCGGCGTCTCGCCGGACCGGTCGGCACCGGCGCGGAGGACGCCGATCACCTCGCGAAGGTCCTCCAGCGCCTGGTAGGCGCTCTCGCGGACCACCCCGGCGGCACGGGCGACCTCCGCGGGCGCGGCGTCGGGGCGTAGCTCCAGCGCCCCGGCGTGCAGGCTCAGCAGGGACAGGCGGTGGGCGAGCACGTCGTGCATCTCCCGGGCGATCCGGTTGCGTTCGCCCTGGCGGGCTTCGGCGACGCGCAGTTCCTGTTCGGCCTCGACTCGCCCGGCCCGCTCCCGCAGCGACTGGCGCCGGGCCCGCACGAACATGCCCCAGGCGAGCACCGCGAGCGCGAAGACGACGCCCAGCACGATCTGCGACCAGGGTCCGACCGGGACGTCCGGGCGGACCAGCAGCGTCAGGAACGGGACGAGCGCGTACCCGGCCACGATCGGGGCGACCACCGCGAAGCGCCGGTGCACCGCGACGGTGAACAGCGCGATGAGCGCCGCGCCCGCCGCCGACGTCGAGTAGACGCTGACCACACCCACGACCACGGCCAAGCCGACCGGCCAGCGCCGGCGCAGCCACACCCCGAGACAGCACAGCCCGCCGAGGATGAGGTCCACGGCGAGCGGCGCCGGCGCGATGTGTTGCGCCCGGCTGTCGACCAGGGTCAGCACCGCGACGCCGACGGCCAGCAGGAAACAAAGGGCGTCGACCAGCCGATCGCGCGGGTCCGCCGAGGCCATCACGATCAAAGGGTACGGACGGTAGGGGCCCCACGGCATCCGACCAAAGTCGATCTCGCGGTGCAGACTTTCGGCCCACCACCATCGACCTCGGCTCGTAGCGGCGTATCCGGCCGCTCCAGCAATCTGTGCCACATCACCGGAACGGTCAGCCGAAGAAGCCAACGAATGGCGCGGAAAGGAACTGAGAAACGATGAGCGGCATCCGAACGAACACCCCGAGCCTGCTCGACAACCCGCCGATCCCCGTGCAGGCCAAGCTCGCGGCGGCATGGACCAGCTTCATGTTCCTCTACATCTACGTCGACTACTTCCACCTCTACAAGCCGGGCGCCATCGACGAGATTCGCGGTGGCGTCGTCTTCGAGTTCGACATCAGCGGGACGTTGTTGACCATTTTCGTCGCGTCCGTGGCGATCCCGGCCCTGATGGTGATGCTCTCCATGACGCTGCCCGCCCGGGTCAGCCGCGCCACGAACATCGTCGTCGCATTGCTCTACATCCCGTTCTCGGTGTTCAACGCGGTCGGCGAGTCCTGGGACTGGGCCCCCTTCTACGGCCTCTCCATCGGAATCGAGGTGCTGCTCCTGGCCTTCATCCTGCGCTCGGCCTGGAAATGGCCTCGAACCCCGGCGGTCCCAGCCGGTCCCGCGACGACCGGCCTTCGACAGTGCTAGGGGGCGACGCTCGCCGGCGGTTTCTCGCCCTCCGACATCACATCGAAGACCGTGATGACGACCTTGCGCCACTCCGCAGTTTCCTTCTGATCCGGTGTGGGCGTATCCAGCTTCCCGAGCGCTCGGCTCCGCTCGATTTTCGCGTCGCGCCCGGCCCGGCGCCGCAGCAACTGCTCGACGCTGTCCCGGCGCTGGTCCGACAACCATTCGTTGTACGCGACATCGCCGGTGGTGCTGGTGAAGGCGGAGAGCTCGACGGCCAGCTCGCCTTTCTCGATGCGCTTCCTGGTCGTCTCGCTCAACGAGGAATACCAGACAGCGAACTTGGTGATCTCGTCGTTGACCACGGCCGACTGGCCTTTACCGTTCTTCGGCGCGGGGAAGTAGACGTCATGGGTCTTCTGCATGCTGATCTCGCCGATGGTCACCGTCCCGGTGGGCTCTTTGGGCGGCGCGATGTTGTCCACCCCGATGCTCAGTGTGAAGGGCGCTGAGACGCTCTGCGACGGCGCGTTCTCCGTCCTCCCCACCACCATGGAGACGCCACCCGAGCCACCTCCGCTCGCGATCACCGGGTTGATCATTACGTAGCCGGGGCCATTCTTGGCGCCGATGTCGGTCAGGCCGGCTCTGATGCTTTTGTTGCTCGGTTCTCCACGCCACACCTTCGCGGTCGGATCGATGGTCAGCTTGCCGTCCGCCGCGGCGGTCACGGTCCAGTCGACGAAGACCTTCTGATCCAGCCTTTCATTGATGATCCAGTTGTCCTCGAAGATGTGAATCCGCATGCCGATCCGGACCACCGCCGTCGTGCCGGCGTCGATGCGCACCTCGCCGTTGAACCCGTCGGGAAAGTCGGTGTAGTCGATATTTTTTGACGTCGCCGGGGAGAACGCCAGTCCGTCCGGCGTGAAGGTCACGTCCGAGCCGCTGGCCAGAAAGTCGAGAGACATCTCGGTCGCCTTGCGCTGAATCAGCGACGGCAGGTCCGCGCCGGCATGCGCATGGCGCTGCACCGCCGTGTCGCTCGGCTCGCCGACGGCCGCCGCCCCGGCACCGGCCGAGTGGCGAGCCGCTCGCTGTGCCGACGCGCGGTCCGCCGCCTGGTCGGCGGCCCGCTCGTCGTGGTCGTGAGGCGTGCTCACAGTGAGGCTGGACCCGACCGGTTTTCCCGCCACCTGACCGTCGGACTGTTGAGCCGTGTGTGCGAGCTCGTGCGCCAGGAGGCCGTATCCGCTCGTCGAGGACGGGTCGTACGCGCCGGCGCCGAAGAAGACGTCCTGCCCCGTGGTGAATGCCCGCGCGCCGAGATCCTCGGCGAGACCGGCCGCCGCCGTATCACGATGGACCCGCACCCCGTCCATCGAGGCGCCCAGATCGGCCTCCGCCTCCGCCTGGACGTTGCGCGACAGCGGCTCACCCCGCCCGAGCTGGGACGCGATGCGCTCACGCAGGTGCTCCGCGGCGCCCTGGGCGTTGTTCGCCGCCTCCATCATGCGCACGACCATCTGGTTGCCGCCGGCGCCTTGCAGCCGTAGGAGTTCGCTCTGCAGGCTCTTCCTGGGCACGGCCGGGTCGGCCGGCAGCTTCTTGGTGGCCGGCGCCGGCTCGAAGTCCGGCCCTTCGTGGGCTTGTCGGTTGCGCGCCATGATTCAGCAAACCACTGAACGGCAACGATGGCGATGTCGAATTGCGGTCATCCGATCACGCGTACGAGTTCAGGGACAACCGCTCGCGGCCAGCGCGGCGAGGGTGGCCAGTGACCGCTCGAGGATCCGCCGCTGGTCGGCGAGGCGGTGCGCCTCGCGCTCGGGCAGTTCCGCTTCGACGTCGATGTCGGTCGCCTCGCCGTCTGCCCGCAGCCGCCACCGGAAGATCAGGTCGGACACCAGGCAGCTGATCGTCACCCGGTGGTCCGCCGCGTCGGCCCCGAGGCGCTGAGCCATCGGGAAGTCCGGGTAGCCCGCGGGCCACATCGTGTAGTCGCTGCCGACACCGGTCGCGACGGTCTCGATCCCCGCCCACCACTCGGGGAACCGCGCAGGGTCGTGCAGCAGCTTCCACACCTCCTCGACCGGCGCGGAGGTGCGTACCGTCAGTGCGAGCGTGGGCATCTCCGATCACCTCAACGATGTCAGCGCGTCCGACACGCGGGCCAGTTCCCGCTGCGGTTCGACCAGCCCGGCGACGGGCGGCCGGCCGAGGTCGACAAGTGTGGCCGTGTACCCCTCGGCGGTCGCGCCGGCGGCCCCGCCGAGCATGGACCGCCATCCCGAGGCGGCCTCCTCGAAACGGCGGCGAGCCAGCGTGACGTCGCCCCGTTGCCGCGCGATGAGGCCCTGCACCCAGGCGATCCGCGGCACCAGCGCCCAGGGCTGGTCGGCCGGGCCGACCGGCTCCAGCATGGCCGCGCGCAGCTGAGCCGTCGCGGCCGTCGCGTCACCGGCCAGGGCGAGCACCTCGGCCCTGGACAGGCCCGCGGACGGACGGCTGACCGGCGCCCGCGCGTCCAGGGCCTCGGCGAGCAGGGCGGCGGCGACAGCGTGCTCCCCGGCCGCGGCCGCCACCAGACCGGCGTCGTGGGCGGCGGTGGCCGCGAGGGCGGGCGAGTCCAGGCGCTCCGCGAGAGCCCGCTGCCGACGGCTGGTCTCGGCCGCCTCGGCGTGTCGGCCGAGCCGGGCGAGGATGTGCGCCCGGGCGGCGAGGCAGCCCAGCAGCAGCACCGGCACTCCCTCGGTGGTGTCCACCGCCCGGTCGGCCAGGTCGAGGGCCCGGTCGAAGTCACCGAGGCAGGCCAGGGCGCAGGCGGCGTTGAGCCATACCGCGTACGCCCGGTCCGGCAGCCCGCGCTGTGCCGCATCCGGCCCGGCGGCCAGGGCGACCGCCACCGACTCGGCGAACCGGCCCTGCCGGATCAGGCCCTGCATGCGTATCTCGGCGATGTCGGACCGGACGACCGGATCGGGGTCCGCCGGCAAGATGTCCTCGGCGGCGGCGAGCGGACCGTCAGAGGCGGACGGGTCGCCGGCCACCGCCTCGCCCCAGGCGAGCCCGATCAGGACGTCGGCACGGGTGGCTGCGGTCGATGCTCCGGTCAGGGCCGCGTACGCCCGGCGGTAGGCGCGCAGCGACGCCCCGGGATGGCAGACCACGGTGCGCAGCTGCCGTCCACGGCGGCACCACGCCGGTGCGACGTCGTCCGGGCCCAGCAGCGAAAGGGCACGCTCCCAGGCCGCCTCCATCTCGGCACGCCGGCCCAGCCACGCCCAGATCTCCTCCAGTTCCAGCCAGAGCGCGCCGTCCGCCGGGGTGAGGCCGACCGCGCGGGTCAGGAAATCGGCGGCCTCGGTCAGGGCGCCGACCGAGCGGGCGTACGCCGCGGCGGCCGCCCACTCCCGCGCGGCCCGGTCGTCGCGGCCCGCCAGCCCGAGGTGGTGCGCGATCTCGGCCCGGTCCCGGTGGTCGAGCGCCCCGGTGATCCGGTCGTGCAGCGGCGCCGGGTTCGGCAGATCCGCGTACACGGCCTCGCGGAGCAACTCGTGGCGGAAGCCGAGCCGCCCGGCCCGGCGATGCAGCAGCCCGTCCGCGCTGGCGGCCTCCTCGGCCGAACCGAGGCCGGGGATCCGCAGACCGTCCAGTTCCGCGCTGGTCAGCGGCCGGCCGGCCGCGGCCAGCAGGTGGACCAGCGTCTGGGCCTCCGCCGGGAGGACCCCGCAGGTGGCCCGGACCGCGGTCCGCAGGTTCGGCGGCGGACCCTCGCCGCCGGCCGCCAGCACCCGGGCGCTCTCCACCGCGAGCAGCGGATTGCCCTCGGCCGCCGCGATTACCTTGCCGACCAGCCCGGTGCCGGCCGGCAGCAGCGACGCGGCCAGGGCGGCCACCTCCTCGTCGCTGATCGGGCCGACCGCGATCTCGGTGATCGGCACCGCGCGGCCGGCCAGATCGGCCAGCACGGCGTCCAGCTCCGGGCGCACCGGCCGGTCCCGCCGGACGACGACGAGCAGCAGGGGCAGCTGGGTCAATCGCCGCCCCACGTGCGCGGTCAGCCGCAGGCTGGCTCGGTCGGCGCGATGGGCGTCGTCGATGGCGATCATCGCCGGCCGGTCCACGCATGACCACTCGACGAGGCGCAGCACCGCCTCGAAGACGCGCAGCCGTTCCAGCTCGGGAGCGGTCACCGCGGGCGGCAGGCCGGGCTCTCCCAGGCGGGCGCCGAGGTCCGGGGACAGCCGGTTCAGCTCGACCGGCCAGCCCGCACCGCGAGTCGGCGGCACCACGGTGGCGGCCAGGTGCCGAGCCAGGTCGAGCCACAGGCCGAACGGCGTCTCGCCGACCACGCCCATGCCGGCCGCCATCGCGCTGCGCCCGCCGCCGACGTTCACCCGGTGGGCCAGTTCGGCGAGCAGGCTGGTCTTGCCGATCCCGGCTTCACCGGTCAGCACCACCACCTGTCCGGCGCCGTCGGCGGCGGCCCGCCAGACCGCGGTCAGCTGCCGCACCTGCGGGTCGCGGCCGAAGAGCCCAGGCCGGGGTACGGCGGTGGCGCCGGTCCGCAGCCGGCCGTGTGCCGCGCGGGTCGCCGGCGCGGGCCGTACCCCCAGCTCCGAGCGGAGCAGGTCGGTGAAGTCGCGCGCGGCCCGCACCGCGCCGGCCTTGTCGCCGGCCGCGGTCAGCCGGTCCAGCAGGAGACGGTGGGCTCCTTCGTCGAGCGGATCGAGCCGGCACAGCCGGCGGCTCAGCCGTACGGCATCTTCCCACCGGCCGTCGTGTTCCGCCTCCGCGGCAGCCCGAGCGAAATCCTGCCGGCGCCGGTCGCGGTACGCCTCCCGCGCCTCGTCCGCCCATTCGTCCTCGACGCCCGGCAGCAGCTCACCGTCGTCGCTCGCGGCGGCGGCGTCGTGGACGTCCACCCACATCCGCCCGGCGGGAATTCCCACATCCAGGCGGGATGCGACGATCACGTCGGCGGCCGGCCCCCAGGCCTGCCGGATCGCCCACAACGAGGTGCGCAGGCTGGCCCGCGCTCCGTCCGGCGAGGCGTCCGGCCACAGCCGGGCCGCGACCGTGGACCGCGGGTGGCAACCAGGATGCAGCGCCATCCAGCCGATCAACGCCCGGGCCCGCTCGCTGGACGGCATCGTCACGGGCCGGCCGCCGATCTCGGCGGTCAGCGCACCCAGCAGTCGCAGCCGGAGCATGCCGCCAGCGTAGGCCGCCGCGGGACGGCTTTGACGCAGCTGTGACGGAAACCGGACGGGCGGTGCGGAGGCTGGCTCCAACGTAATGACCAGGAGGTTTCCATGATCACCACCGACCCCACCACCCTGAGCAAGGCGATCGAGTCCCGCGACGCCGACGGTGTCCTCGCCTGGTACGCCGACGACGCCACGTTGACCGTGCTGGACAAGGACCACCCGCCGGCCGCGCCGCTCGTGCTGTCCGGCACCGGCGAGATCGGCGCCTACTACCGTGACGTCTGCGGCCGCAACATCCGGCACGAGGTGCGCGATCTCCTCAGCACGACCGACGGGCTCGCCTACGCCCAGCACTGCCGGTACCCGGACGGGACGGCGGTCGTCTGTGTCACCGTCGCCGCCACCCGCGCCGGCCGCATCACCAGCCAGACCGCGATCCAGGTGTGGGACAGCTGACCGATCCGCGGGGCGCCGGGCCACATCCGGCGTCCCGCGTTCGTCAGCCTCGCAGCGCAGATCCGCGACCACGGCCAGGTGCCCCGGCGGTGGTCCGTTCAGCCGGTGAATGCGGCCATGCGAATGGACACGAGAACGCCAGGCAGTTCGACGCCGAGCTTGGCGACGTAGCGCGTCGGGTCCGTGCCGGGGAACGAGGTCGCGTACTCCTCGTTCATGCCTGCGAAGTCGTCCGGATCGGCCAGGAGCACGCCCACCTCGACAATGTCGTCCCATGTCGCGCCCGCGGCCCGCAGAACGGCGCGGCAGTTGGCGAGGGCCTGCCTTGTCTGTTCCTGGATCGTTGGTCCGGCCAAGGCGCCATGGGCCGGGTCGATGCCCGGCTGGCCCGAAACGTAGACGAAGCCGCCGGCTTTCACCCCCTGGCTGTACAAAGCCGAGCTGGGCGCGTCCGCCGTACTGACGATCTCTCGCATGCGCTTACGCTAGCCCCGCCCATGACAGCCGGGCTCGGTCGAACGGATCAAGTTCCTACCCAGCGCCGGGGGCGTCAGTGGCCGCGGAAAGCTTCCTCCAACCACCAGGACGGGCGGGTCGCGGTCACCTTGGCGTCGATGAGCATGGGGACGTTTCGGGGGCCGGCCGCCCACTGCGCGACCGGGGCCAAGTCGGACGGGTGGCGGACCGTGACGGCCTCGCAGCCGTAGCCGCGGACTATGGCGGCCAGGTCGGTCTCGGGGAAGACCACGGTGGACAGCGGGTGGCCGTGCGGGCCGAAATGGTGGACCTCGGCGCCGTAGGCGCTGTCGTTGTAGACCACGATGAGCATGCCGAGGGCGAGACGGCGGATGGTCTCCAGCTCGGCTATGGCCATCAGGAAGCCGCCGTCGCCGCAGGCTGCCACCGGGAGGCGGTCGGGTGCGGCGAGGGCGGCGCCCAGGGCGCTGGCCAGGCCCAGACCGATCGACTGGAAGGCCTGGGTGAAGCAGAAAGCGCGCTGGTCGGGCACCCCGAGGAACATCGACGGGTAACCCATGAAGTTGCCGGAGTCGACGGCGACCAGGCGGTCGGCGGGGAGGATGTCGTCCAGCCCGATGGTCAGCGTGCGCGGGTCGATGTGGGTGTCGTCGGACTCGTCGCGGTAGGGGACGTCGCGCCAGCGGCCCTCGTGGACCAGCCGGGAGCGCACCTCGGGCCGGCGGTAGCCGGCGGACGCGGCAGAGGCGGCGGACGAGGAAGAGGGCAGGGCGGCCAGGACCGCGCGGGCGGTGGCGGCGGCGTCGCCGACTATGCCGATGTCCACGCGATGGTGGGCGGCCAGGGCCGACTCCTCCAGGTCGATCTGCACGACCCGGGCGGTGGGACCGATCAGGGCGCCGTGGCGGGTGGTCCACATGTTCAGCGAGGAACCCCAAGCGACCACGACGTCGGCGTCGGCGATCAGGGCGGCGGCCACGGGGGTGGCGAAACCGCCGGAGACGTCGAGGTTCCACGGGTCGCCGGCGAAAAGGCCCTTGGCGGCGGCGGACGTGGCCAGCAGGGCGCCGCAGGCGGACGCCAGGGCGGACAGCTCGGCGCCGGCGTCGACGGCGCCCCGGCCGGCGATGAAGACGGGGCGGGCGGCGGACGCCAGCAACGTGGCCACCGCTTCCGCGGCGGAGTCGGAGGCCGCGGGGCGGTCGTCCGCGGGGGAACCGGGTGGTGCGGCCGGCACGGCGGGGGCGGCCTGGACGTCGAGGGGCAGGTTCAGCACCACCGTACGGCGCTCGGTCACGGCGAGATGCCAGGCGTGCGCGGCGTCCTCGACGGCCGTGGCGGCGGAGCGGACGCGGAGGGTGGCGGCGCCCACGGCGACGGCCAGCGCGGCCTGGTCGACCCGGAAGTTGGAACGCGGCGCGGTGGCCTCGGCGGCCAGGACGAGCATGGGGGTACGGCTCTTCGCGGCCTCGGCTACGCCGGTCATCGCGTTGGTGAGGCCGCAACCCTGGTGGACGGTCACGACGGCGGCGCGGCCGCTGACCCGGGCGTACGCGTCGGCGGCCGTGGCGGCGCCGGCCTCGTGCCGGGTGGCGGTGAAGCGGGCGCCGGCGGCGATCAGGGCGTTGGTGACGTGGAAGTTTCCGCTACCGACTACGCCGAAGACGTGGTCGGCGCCCAGTTCGGCGAGGGTGGTGCCGACGGCCTCGGCGACGTTCATCTCTCGACGAGCGCCAGGACGCGGGTGGGGCTGCCGGAGCCGCCGACGATCGGCAGCGGCGCGGCGATCAGCACCGCGCCGGTGGCCGGGAGCAGCCGGAGGTTCTGCAGCTGGGTGAGGCCGTACTTGCCGGCGCCCAGGACGAACGAGTGGCACGGGAACGGCGGGTCGAACGAGTGGGCGGCGCCGGCGTCGGTGCCGACCGTTTCGACGCCCACGCCGATCACGGGTGACTCGGTGGCCAGCCATTGGGCGGCGGCCACCGAGATGCCGGGGGTGTGCGGGCCGGTCTCGTCGGCGTTCAGGAACAGCTCCTGGTCGGTGGAGCGCGCGTCCCAACCCGTACGCAAAAGGAGCCAACCGCCCGCCGGAAGCGGGCCGTGATCGGTCTCCCATTTCCGGATGTCCTCGACCGTGAGCAGGTAATCGGGGTCGTCGGCGACGCGGTCCGAGACGTCGATCACGACGGCCGGGGCGACCAGGCGCCGCGGGCGGATCTGGGAGACGTCGTCGCCGTCGCGTGCGGTGACCCAGTGGATGGGGGCGTCGAGATGGGTCCCGGTGTGCTCGCCGGTGTGGATGTTGTTCCAGTACCACGCCGGTCCGCGGTCGTCGTAGCGGCTGATCTCCTCGAGGCTGAACGTGCTGGTGTCGGCGAACGGGGGCGGCAGCTTGAGGATCGGGGTCTCGCTGGAGAGCGGGGCGGTGAGGTCGACGACCTCGATCGTGCCCGCGCTGATCGCGGACACCAGATCCGACAGGACGCTCATCGATCCTCCACGTGATCGCCGTCACCGACAGGAGGAGCCTACGGCCAAGGGGCGGCATCCGGCGAGCGGCCGGAAAGCTAGACGGCGGCGGGCAGGCCGGCCGAGCTGAACGCCCGGCCGTCGTCGGTCACGACGGCCGACTCGTACCCGTCGGTGGCGAGCTTCGCCAGCCAGGTCAGGCCGGGCTCGCCCATGGCGAGCGCCGCCGTCGCGTACGCGTCGGCCAGCGCCAGATCGGGCCCGACCACCGTCACCGACCGCAGGCCGCGGGCCGGCTCACCGGTACGCGGGTTGATCACGTGATCGCCGCGCTCGTAGGTGCCCGAGGTGGCGATCGCCCCGTCGCCCAGCGCCAGCACCCAGCTGACCTTGCCGGCCTCCCACGGGTGCCGGATCCCGACCCGCCACGGCCCGCCGTCGGGGTGGTGGCCGCGCATCCGGATGTCGCCGCCGGCGTTGATGTAGTGGTTGACCGACCCGGCCTCGAACAGCCGGGTGGACGCCACCTCGACCGACCAGCCCTTCACGTACCCCGAGGGGTCGAGCAGGCCGCCGGCGTACGCGTCGAAATAGCCGTCGGTGTCCCGCCAGAGATCGGCGCAGGCGTCCAGCACGTGCCGGAGGTCGGCCGAGCAGTCGGCCGCCGTGATCTCGCCGCGGCGCAGCCGGCTGACCTCGCTCGCCGCCTGGTACGTGGAGAAGCGCGCGTCGACGAGATGGAACCAGTCGCACGCCTCGCCGACCAGGGCCGCCAGCTCGGCCGGGGAACGCTCGTCGGCGAGCTCGATGCTGATCGCCGTACCCATGACCTGCTCGACGTGGCGCACGAACGGTGACCCTACGCCTTGGCGGAGTCCAACGCCGATTGCAGCGACTGCTGGTACGACTGGCTGGTGTAGGTGGCCCCGGAGACCGCGTCGACGTTGTCGCCGGCGTTCTCCACCTTCAGCGTCTCCTGCTTGAGCGCGGCGATCGCGGGCGGGTTGATCGTCGCGCTGTTGCCGGTGAGCGGATAGGTCGCCTCGGCCGCGGTGATCTTTCCTTCGTCGACCTTGATGGAGACCTGGATGGTGCCGTAGATGTTCTTGACCGCCTTGCCCTTGAAGACGCCGTCCTTGAAGGCGCCCTTCTTCTCGGCCGGCTTCTTCGCGCCGGCGTTCGACGGCTTCTTCGAGGCGGCGCCCGTGGCGGTGGGCTTCGGCGTCGATGGATTGTCGACCAGGTTGACCTGGGACGGTGCGGCGGCGGGCGGCGCCGGCGGCTGAACGCTGAGACGCACCCCCACGATGAGGGCGGCGCCGGTCAGCGTCCCGACCGCGGCTGCGGTACTGCGTCGCATCATTCCTCCGAAATCCGAAATGTCCGAGAAATCAGAACTCGAACGGGTCCAGGTGCAGTTGGCTGTCGGGGACATCGAGCTCCCGAAGCGTCGCGACGGCCGCCTCGACCAGCCCGGGCGGCCCGCACAGGTACACGTCCCGGCGGGAGACGTCCGGCACCAGACCGAGCAGCCCGTTGGGGGTGAACAGGCGCCGCGGCCCGGGATCGGTGCGCGACCCGACGATGTAGCGCACCCACGCGTCCCGCCGCTCCGCCAGTTCCTCGAGCTCGCCCCGGAACACCAGCTCGTCCGGCCGCGACGCCCGATAGATCACGATGGTGTCCGGCGGCATGTCCTCGAGCAGGGCCCGGATCGGCGCGATGCCGCTGCCGCCCGCGATCAGAAGAGCACGACGACGCGTACGCCGCTGGGCCGTGAACACCCCGAACGGCCCCTCGGCCCACACCGGCGTCCCCGGCTTCATCTGCCCCAGCCGCTGCGTGTGCCCGCCCACCGCGGTGACCGTCAGCCGCAGCCACTCGGAGTTCGGCGCCGCCGACAGCGAGAACGGATGCGACTGCCACCACCCGTTGCGGGTCAGGAAGCGCCACCGCATGAACTGCCCGGCCTGGGCCGGCAGCTTCTGCAGGTTCTTGCCGTCGATGTAGATCGAGAACGTGTTGGTGGCGCCCTCGGCCACCACCTCGGCCACCTCGAACTTGTGCCGGATGTTCAGCCAGAGCGGCTCGACCAGCCGCCCCCAGACCAGCGCCGAGATCACCAGCGCGGTCAGCGCCGGCCAGAACACCGAGGCGAACCGGCCGCTCAGGTCGGCGCCGGCGGCGACCTGGTGGCCGTACCCGAGCAGGAGCACCAGGTAGCCGGTGAGGTGGATCAGGTGCCAGAGCTCGTACGGGAGCTTGGCCCGCGCCGCCCGGATCGAGAGCAGGCTGATCACCACGAGGATCACCGTCGCCGCGATCGCCTTGAGCATGTCGGGGAAGGTGGTGACGATCGTCCACGCCTGGTCGACGACGCCGGTCTCGCCGGTGAGCGCGTACCCGTACGCGATGAAGACGATGTGGGCGAGCACCGACACCACCAGGGTGGTGCCCAGCCAGCGGTGCCAGCGGAGCAGGTCGCGGGCGCCGACCCACTCCTCGAGCCAGGACACCCGGCTCATCATGAGCAGCTGGATGAACAGGAGATAGCCGCCGACCAGACCGGTGATCCGGCCGGCCGCGAGCATCAGGGACGCGGTGTCGTTGACCGTGCCGGCCTGGGTGTCGAAGAGCCAGAGCGAGACGCTGGTGGCCAGGCCGGAGAAGAACAGCAGGACGGTGAGCAGGCGGTTGCCGCTGACCGCCTCGGCCGGCGGGCGGTCGTCGGGGATGGGCGGCTGCGCCGGGCCGGTCGCCTTCCAGCCCGTGGGGTCGGTCTGCGACTCGACCAGAATGTCACTGCGCCGGTACGGGTCCTGGTCCTCGTCGTTGAGGTAGGAATCCCAGGTCGGCGGCCGCCGGTCGTCGATCTCCGGGACCTCGCGGACGTCCCCGGCCCGGTAGTCGGGGTCGTCGCTCCACGGGTCGATCGGCTCCGGCATGCGCGCGGCGTGGCGCGACTCCTCGTACCGGGCATGCTGCTCGACCGGCGACTTCTCCTCGTACTGGTTCTCCTCGTACTGGGGAAACTCCCCGCTCGAGGGACGCAGCGACGCGAAGAACTCCGCGTCCTCCTCGCCCGGCGCATAGCGCTGATCACGAGAGGTCTGGAACATCGGCGGTCCTTGCGCCATCGTCCTTCACCCGTCCAGCCATCGTCCCGCGGCGCCGGCCACCCCCTGCGGCCGGCGTGACGACCCGGTCTCGGGGAGCCGTCGGGAGGAGATACGCAGCCGTCGCGAACATCGCTCAACCGGATCCGGAAATTATCCGGCGCCCCCTCCCCGGTACGGTCGCGCCGCGCGCGGCGCGCGGCTGATCATGCCGGCGACCACGCCGAAACCCTCGCCCGATCTCCGGAAGTTTCGGGATTCGAGGATCCGTCACCGGCTCCAACCACCAATTTTGTCACGATGGGTGGTCCTCGCGGAAGTCGGAACTGGCAGCGGAGGACGCCTACACAAAGGGCCTTTCGGGCACCGGCCGGAAGAGAAACTTCCGAGAACTTCCGGTAATTGTTGACACAAGAGTGGTCTCCAGCACATGATGTCGCCACCGGTAGTTCGACTCACGTCGATCGGATCGCCCACCACGATCCGGCTGCCCCCGGCCGATCGATCGACACGCCCAGCGAATCCGCACCTGGTGCGACGCCGACGCGCCCCGCCGTCACCCAGGTGTCCGGCTCCGCCGGGCAGGCCGAGCTGCCGACCCGTCCTCACAGTCCTTCCGAAAGGGACGCAGCATGAACGACACGTCAGCTCGACCGGCCGGTCGCCGGCGCCGCGGCACGCGGATGTTCCTCGGCCTGGCCAGCACCCTGGCGATGGTCGTGGCGTCGGTGGCCGTCGCCAACGCCGCCCACGCCGAGGCCGATCGCACGATCACCTCGAACTCGACCGGCACGCACAACGGGTACTTCTACTCGTACTGGAAAGACAACGGCAACGTCACCATGAATCTGGGCGCGGGCGGCAGCTACAGCGTCTCGATGAACAGCATCAACAACTCGGTCGTCGGCAAGGGCTGGAACCCGGGCTCCACCAGCCACACGATCAACTACTCGGGCTCCTTCAACTGCGGTGGCAACTGTTATCTGGCCCTGTACGGCTGGATGACCAACCCGCTGGTGGAGTACTACATCGTCGAGAACTTCGGCAACTACAACCCGAGCAGCGGCGCCACCCGGCTGGGCTCGGTGACCACCGACGGCAGCACCTACGACCTGTACCGCACCCAGCGGGTCAACCAGCCGTCCATCCAGGGCACGGCCACGTTCTACCAGTACTGGAGCGTCCGCCAGCAGCACCGCACCGGCGGCACGATCAACGTGGGCAACCACTTCAACGCCTGGCGGCAGGCCGGCTTGCAGCTGGGTAGCCCGAACTACCAGATCATGGCGACCGAGGGCTACCAGAGCAACGTCAGCTCCAACATCACCGTGAGCGAGGGCTCCGGCGGCGGCGGGGACAACGGCGGCGGCGGCAACAACGGTGGCGGCGGCAACAACGGCGGCGGCGGCAACAACGGCGGCGGGGGCGGCGGCTGCACCGCGACCCTCTCGGCCGGGCAGAAGTGGGGCGACCGGTACAACCTCAACGTGGCGGTCTCCGGCTCGAACAACTGGACCGTGACGATGAACATGGCCGCCCCGGCGGTCGTGAGCTCCACCTGGAACACCAGCGCCACCTGGCCCAGCCAGTACCAGATGGTCGCCAAGCCGAACGGCAACGGCAACAACTTCGGTGTCACGATCATGGCCAACGGCAACTGGACGTGGCCGTCGGTCTCCTGCAGCGCGGGCTGACCTCCGCGGATCCGTCAACTCAACCTGTGGCGCGGCGGCTTCGGCCGCCGCGCCGCACCCTTCTCGGCGGGACCTGTAATGCGACAACCTGGTAAAGCGCCGGTCGCCCTGGCGTACGTGGCCTTCGTCCTGGTCGGGGTGAATGCCGGCGTCAACGGGGTGTTGCTGGCCGCGCAGATCGACGACTACGCGGTCTCCCGGTCCACCCTGGGCCTCACCTTCTTCGCCAGCTCGGCCGGGTTCGTCCTGGCCGGGGTCACCGCCGGCGCCCTGATCCACCGATTCGGCATCCGGATCGCGATGGCGACCGGCGGCGTCGCGTACGTGCTGACCGCGCTCTACGCGGGCACCCGACCGGCGTTCGCGGCCTTCGTCGTGCTGCAGATCGCGTCCGGCTACGCGGTGGGCGTGCTGGAGTCGGTGCTCAACGCGTACCTGTCCGGCCTGCCGAACGCGACCACGCTGCTCAACCGGCTGCACGGGTTCTTCGGCGTCGGGGCCCTGCTCGGCCCGCCGCTGGCGGCCTGGATCGTGGCCCTCTCCTCCTGGCCGACGGTGATGCTGGTGCTCGCGGCGGTGGCGGTCCCGCTCACGGCCGGCTTCCTGATCGTCTTCCCGCGTACCGACCCCTCCCCCGCCGCCGCGCAGCCGGAGTCGGCGGCCGCGCGCGGCCTGGCTCGCCTCGCTGCACGGCAGGCCGGCGTCCTGCTCGGCGCCGCGCTGCTCGCCGTCTACGTGGGACTCGAGCTGGGCGTGGGCAACTGGGCGTTCGGCTACCTGGTCGACGGGCGGGGCCAGGCCGAGGTGCTCGCCGGATACGCGGTCAGCGGTTACTGGCTCGGGCTCACCGCGGGCCGGTTCCTGCTCAGCCCGATCGTCACCCGGCTCGGGTTCACCGCGGCCGGCCTGATGACCATCTGCATCGCCGGCGTCACCGTCGTCACCGCGCTGACCTGGGCCCTGCCCGGCACCGCCGCCGCCACGGCGGGCCTGGTCCTGCTGGGCTTCTTTCTCGGGCCGATCTTCCCCACCGCGATGGCGCTGGCCCCCCGGCTCAGCACCGCTCGGCTGGTACCCAGCTCGATCGGCCTCATGAACGCGGGATCGGTGGTCGGCGGCTCGTTGTTCCCCTGGCTGGCCGGCGCGATCGCCGAGGGCGCGGGGGTATGGACCCTGCTGCCGTTCACGCTGGCGCTGTCGCTGCTCCAGCACGCGATCTGGTGGCCGATGGCCCGGCGACTCGGCCCCCTCCCCGAATCGCCGTCCCCCGCGACCACCGGCTCCGCCGCCCGCCCCTGAGCCGGCGAAGCCACCGAGCCGAATCGCCGTCCCGCCGCCACCGGGTTCGCCGGCCGTCCCTGAGCCGGCGAAGCCACACAGACACGAATCGGTCGGTCAGCCCTTCACCGCGCCCGCGGTGAGTCCCTCGGTCAGGAAGCGCTGCCCGAAGGCGTACATGACCACCACCGGGATGCTGACGAGCAGCGACGCGGCGGCGAGCTGGCCCTGCGGCACGACGTCCCCGGCGATCATCGACTGCATGCCGACCGGGAGCGTCTTGTACTCGTCCTTGGTGATGAACACGAAGGCAAAGAGGAACTCGTTCCACGCGTTGGTCAGCGTGAAGAGCGCCACCGCCAGCAGTCCCGGCTTGGCGAGCGGCAGCACCACCCGGCGGAAGGCCTGGACCCGGGTGCAACCGTCGACCAGCGCGGCCTCCTCCAGCTCGGCGGGGATCGACGCGAAGTACCCCGACAGCAGCCAGGTGGCGAACGGCAGCGTGAACGTCGGGTACGTCAGCACCAGCGACCACATCGAGTCGGTCAGCCGCACCCCGATGAGCAGCTGGTACAGCGGGATGAACAGCAGCGCGCCCGGCATCACGTAGGTGAGCAGCACCGTGACCGTGAAGCCCTGCGCGCCGCGGAACCGCAGCCGGGCCAGCGCGTAACCGCCCAGGACCGCGCAGATCAGCGCCACCGCGGTCGAGGCGGCGGACACCAGCACGGTGTTGAGATACCAGCGGCCGAACGGCTGATTGGTGAACAGGGCGCTGAACTGCTCCATGGTCCACGGGGTCGGCCACAAGTCGTGCTCGCGGGTGACGACCTGGCTTTCGGATTTGAAGGCCGTGACCGCGATCCAGTACAGCGGGCCCAGCACGAAGACGAGCAGCCCGGCCAGCGCGACACCGGACCCGAGGCGGGACACCAGCAACGACGCGCGCCGGCCGCCCCGGGCCTGCAACCCCGAGACCACCCGGCCGACCGCCGCGGCGATCAGCAGGATCACCCCGAGGACCACCGCCGCCTTCCAGAAGATGTGCGGCGACGCCCAGGCCAGCAGGCCGGCGACGACCGCGGCGACCACCCACGGCAGCGCCCGCCGAAGCGGGCCGGTCCATCGGGGCGGCCCGTTTCCGCCGTCCGTGCGCAACTGCCGGACCAGGAAGAACACCAGCGCGGCGATGACCGGCAGCATGACCAGCGTGACCGCCGCCCCGGCGCCGTACTGCAGCTGCAGGATCGCCTTGGAGTACGCGACCAGCACGTACGGCGCGGTCACGTCGCCCGGGCCGCCCTGGGTCAGCAGCCAGATGAGGTCGAAGTTGTTGAACGTCCAGATCGACGACAGGGTCACCGTCACGGTGATCACGTGGCGCAGTCCGGGCAGCGTCACGTGGACGAAGCGCTGCCACGCCGAGGCGCCGTCGATGGTCGCCGCCTCGTACTGATCAGCCGGTATCGCTTTCAGCCCCGCCAGGAAACAGACGGTGAAGAACGGCACCCCCTTCCACACGTTGACCAGGATCACCGACGGCATGGCCAGCGACGCGTCGGAGAGCCAGCCCGCGGGCCAGCTGTCGACCAGATGCGCGGAGGCCAGCAGCGGCCCGATCCCCGAGGCGGTGAGCAGCGCGTTGACGCTGCCGAAGATGGGGTCGAGCAGCGAGCGCCAGCTGAACGCCGTCACCACCGTGGGCACCACCCACGGCATCAGCAGAAGCCCGGTGATCAGCGCCCGGCCGCGGCGCCGGTGGTGCAGCAGCAGCGCCGCGGCCAGGCCGAGCACCACCTTGAACACCTCGGCGTACGCGGTGAAGACGAAGGAGTTCACCACGCCGGTGCGGAACTGCTCGTCGCCGACCAGGGCGATGTAGTTGTCCAGGCCGACGAACACGCTCTCCTGGCCGTGCCGCTCGGTGGTGCTGGTGATGATCGACTTGATGATCGGCACGAGCACGAGCGCGCCGACCAGCAGCGCCGTCGGCGCCAGGAACAGCGCCGCCAGCCGCCAGTCACGACCGAGCCGCCGCTGGGTCCTGGTGAGGGAGCCGGGCCCCGGCGGCGCGGAAGCTCGCGTCACCGGGGCCGGCGCCTGTCGGACCGATCTCACTGCGGCAGCCCCTGCTGAGCGAAGATCTGCACCATCTTCGCGTGCGCCGCCTTGACCGCCTGCGCGGGCGCCGTTCCCTGCACGACCTGCTGCATCATGTCGGTCAGGACGTACGCCGCGACGACGGCCTGCTGGCCGGCGCTGGCCTTCTGCGGGAAGGTCAGGCCGTTCTTGGTGGACAGCGGCAACGGCTGCTGGGACAGGGTGCGCACCATCCCGAACGCCGGGTCGCCGGTGGTGAAGTACGGGTCGGCGTCCCAGACCTTCTCCCAGGCCGGCATCACCAGGCCGGGTGCTTCCTTCGCCACCCCGACCAGCGCCGGCGCGCTGACCAGGTATTGCGCCAGGAGCTTGGCGAGTCCCGGGTTCTTGGCGCCCTTGAAGACGACGAAACCCTGGGACTGGCCGAGCAGCAGCGACTTGTCGGTCGCCGGCCCGATGCAGTCGGAGAAGACATGGGTGTTGGGGTAGACCGGGTTCTTCTTGGTCTTCGAGTCGGCGTAGACGCTGAAGCTGTTGCGGGTGTAGCCGAGGATGCCGGCCAGCCAGTTCTCGTTGTTGCTGGTGTCGGTCCAGCTGGCGACGCCGGGCGGCAACATCGGCTTGTACTTGGGATTGGTGTAGATGTCGCCCAGGAACGTCACCGCCTGCACCGTCTCGGGTGAGTCGAAGGTGACCTTCTTGCCGTCGTTGGTGGCGATCGCCCCGCCGTACGAGTTGATCAGCGCCTCGATCATGCCGTTGCCGTCACCGGACCGGTTCACCGTCATGCCCCAGCCGAACCGCCGCTTGCCCGGATCGGAGATCTCCAGGCACATGTCCCGCAGCTCCGCCCAGGTGTAGACGTCCTTGGGCGCGATCCCCTTCTCCTGCATCCAGTCCTTGCGCAGGAACGATCCGATGCCGATGAAGTGATACGGGATCGCGTACCACTTGCCGTCGAAGACACAGAAGTTCTTGGCCTCGGCGCAGGGCTCGCCGTACTTCGCGGTCAGCGCGGTGACCACGTCCGTCACGTCCTCCAGATCGCCGAGCGAATGGAACTGCGCGACGAACCGCGAGTCGGTCATGAACGCGAGGTCGCGCGCCACCCCACCCTTGACCTCGGCGTCGATCTTGGCAACCACGTCACCGGCGTCCGCCTGGACCAGGCTGTTCTCGATCTTCGTCCCGGTGGCGTCGGCGAACTTCTTGATCGATCCGTCGAGCTGTTCGTTGGCCGCCGTCGAGTACAGCTTCTGCGACAGCACCCCCATCGCCGAGCCCTTCATCGACGACGCCGCGTCGACCAGCTCCTGCGGTACCTCCGCCTGTGCCTTGGGGGGCGAATCCGAGGTGCCTCCGCACGCGGCCAGACCGGCCGCGCCGAGCACACCCACCCCCATCCCCAGAAACTCGCGCCGGGACCACAACGGGTTTTCCTTCATAGCCATCCGCCACCTTCGTCCCTCGTCGCCGTAAACCGTCGGGAAAGTTGAGTTCGGTTCATGCGCCCCGGCCGGGAGCGGGGCCCATCACGAGATGTCGCGCGTTGGCACCTAGAACGTTCGATATTTCGAACGACGTTCGAGATATCGTATGATGCGTGGACGCGACGGTAGAGGACCACCGTGAGAGGTGTCAATGCTTCAATGCGGTGGCCGGCCGCCGACCGGAAGACGGCTAGTGGGGCTGCGCGGAATACCCCATGCGCGTGGACAGCGTGGCCGCGCCGTCGCGAACCAGCTTGGCCCACTCCACCTGCGCCCGCGGCGTCCAGCGGATGATCGGCGCCGAGACACTCATGGCGGCGATGGTCGCGCCGGAGTGGTCGCGGATCGCCGCGGCGACGCAGCGCATGGCGCTGTCCGACTCACCGACGTCCACGGCGACGCCCTCGGCCCGCGCCTCGTCGAGCTGGGCCCGCAAGGTGTCCGGGTCGGTGATGCTCTCCGGCGTCATGCCGGGCAGCGGATCCTTGGTCAGGACGGCGTCCAGGCTCTCCGGATCGAGGCTGGCCAGCAGGACCTTGCCGACCGCCGTGCAGTGGGCCGGCAGCCGCAGCCCGACCCCGGAGACCATCCGGACCGGGTGCGTGCTGTCGACCTTGACGAGGTAGACGACGTCGGCGCCGTCGAGCACGGCCACGTGGACCGCCTCGTCACACGCGGCGGCCACGTCCCGCGCGACGCTCTGCGCCTCGCGGACCAGGTCGAGCCGGCCGGCGAACGCCGCACCGAGCAGGAACAACGGCATGCCGAGCCGATACTGCACGGGCTGGCCCGGCACCGAGATCAGGTACGAGCGGGCCACGAGCGTGACCAGCAGCTCGTGCACGGTGGTGCGGGGCAGGTCCAGCCGCTCCGCCACCTCGCGGGCCGAAAGCTGAGGGCGGTCGAGAAACAGCTCGAGGATGTCGAGCGCGCGGATGACCGCCGGTACCACACGAGGCATGTCGATAAGTCCCTTCGAAATGCCGGGCCGTGTCGGCGATCTCCACACGGACCAGCACCCGAACAGGGTAGCGGCGGTCTCGGCGCATCAGAAACAGCCACGTTTCCCAGACTTAGGATGGTCAAATGCCGATCTCCCTTCACCGCCTGCGGGCCGGCAACGCGGCACGCTGGGCGGTGTGCCAGGACGGCGCATGGGGCGAGCTCGACGGCTCTCTCGCCGACCTGCTCGCCGTACCGCTCGACCAGGCCCGGGCGGTGGTCGAGGCGGCCGCCCGCGAAGCCGGCGGCGAGCGGCCCGGCGCGGAGGTGCTTCCACCCCTCGACCGGCAGGAGGTGTGGGCGGCGGGGGTGACGTACCTGCGCAGCCGTGACGGGCGGAAGGAGGAGTCCGGGCACGGTTCGCTCTACGACCATGTCTACGACAACGACCGCCCCGAGATCTTCTTCAAGTCCAGCCCGTGGCGGGTCGTGGGCGACCGCGACGCCGTCGGCGTCCGCGCCGATTCCGGCTGGGACGTGCCCGAGGCCGAGGTCGGCCTGGTGCTCAACGCGGCCGGGGAAGTCTTCGGCTACACCCTGGCCAACGACATGAGCAGCCGGTCGATCGAGGGCGAGAACCCGCTCTACCTGCCGCAGGCGAAGATCTACGACCGCTCCTGCGCGATCGGGCCGGCGATCGTGCCGAGCTGGGTGGCCGGCCCGGGTCCGTTCGCGATCGGGCTGCGGGTGCTGCGGGCGGGCCGGGAGGCGTACGCCGGGACGACCTCGACCTCGGCGATGGCCCGCAGCTTCGCGGACCTGGCCGCCTGGTTGTTCCGGGCGCTCAGCTTTCCGGCCGGCGTGGTGCTGCTGACCGGCACCGGCGTCGTGCCGGACGCCGACTTCACGGCGTGCCCCGGCGACACGATCGAGATCACGTCCGCGGCGCTCGGGACGCTGACCAATCCCGTCATCGCGATCGGCGATGCCACCGGTGGGAAGGAAAAGGAAGCAGAATGACCACGATCGAGAGCCACTCCCCGCAGGCGCCGTCGGACATCGTCGTCCGCGTTCCCGACACCTCGCCGGAGGACGTGGCGGCGGCGGCCGGCGCGGCCAGGGCGGCGGCCGCCAGCTGGGCCCGCGGGCCGGCGCACGCGCGGGCGGCCGCCCTGCACGCCTGCGCCGAGGCGCTCGCGGCCGCGACCGGCGAGCTGACCGATCTGGTGGTCCGCGAGGTCGGCAAGCCGGTCGCCGAGGCGGGCGCCGAGATCGGCCGCGGGGTGGCGATCCTGCGCTACTTCGCGCAGCAGGCCCTGCTTCCCGACGGCGAGGTCTATCCGCCGGCCGACGCGGTGTCGCTGCTGCACACCCGGCGTCGCCCGCACGGCGTCGTCGGGCTGATCACGCCGTGGAACTTCCCGGTGGCGATACCGCTCTGGAAGGCCGCGCCGGCCCTCGCGTTCGGCAACACCGTCCTGCTCAAGCCCGCGCCGCAGTCGTCCGCGGTGGCGATCCGGCTGGCCGAGCTGTTCGCCGGCGCGCTCCCGCCCGGCGTCCTGACCGTGCTGACCGGCCTCGGCCGGACCGGCGAGGCGATCGTCGACACGACCGACGCCGTGTCGTTCACCGGCTCGGTGGCCGCCGGGCAGGCGGTCGCCCGGCGGGCGGTCGGACGCGGCATCCCGGTGCAGTGCGAGATGGGCGGCCAGAACGCCGCCATCGTGCTGCCGGACGCCGACCACGAGGCGGCCGCGACGGCGATCGCCGCGGCGGCGATGGGCTACGCCGGGCAGAAATGCACCGCCACCAGCCGGGTGATCGTGGTCGGCGATCCCGCGCCGTTCGCCGAGCGGCTGGCCGCGGCCGTCGACGCGCTGCCGGTGGGCGACCCGGCGGATCCGGCCACGGTGGTCGGCCCGCTGATCGAGTCGCGGCCGCGCGACGCGATCCGCGAAGCGGTGCGGCGCGCCACCGAGGGCGGCGCGCGCCTGCTGACCGGCGCCCGGCAGCCCGACCGCGACGGGTGGTTCCAGTCCCCGACGCTGCTGGCGGACGTGCCGCCCGGCAACGACCTGCGCAGCGAGGAGTACTTCGGGCCGGTGTGCCTGGTGCTGCCGGCCGAATCCGCGGACGACGCCGTGCGGGTGGCCAACGAGGTGCGGCACGGCCTGGTCGCGGCCGTGTACACGCGCAGCCTCGGGGCGGCGTTGACCCTGTCCGGCCAGTTGGACGTCGGCATGGTGAAGGTCAACGCCCCGACCAGCGGTGTCGACTTCCACGCCCCGTTCGGCGGCGAGAAGGAGTCCAGCTACGGCCCGCGCGAGCAGGGCACCGCGGCCCGCGATTTCTACACGCGGACGGTCACGGTCACGCTCACCCCGTAGCCGCGATGCCTTTCGGGGTGGGTGCGCCGAGGTGGCGCAGCGAGGGGTCGGCGAGGATCAGGACCAGAAGCAGACCGGCCACCACGATCAGGAAGGCGGCCAGGTCGTGCAGGCCCGTGGTGTCGGCGCCGTGCTTGAAGAAGGCGCCGGTGGCGGCCGAGGAGACCATCGCGCCGAGGTACGAGAACGTGCGCAGCAGCCCGGCCGACGCGCCCATCCGGTCGGCATCGGCCTGGAAGTACAGCGCGTTCTGGTTGGCGAGGCTGTTCAGGCCCTGCGGCAGCCCGAAGATCACCGAGATGATCACCACGATCCACAGAGCGCTGCCCGCGTCGAGCACGAGCATCAGGGCGCAGGCGACGAGCTGGCTGAGCGCGCCGGCCAGCAGCTTGCCGCGGAACTCCGCCCGCCGGCCGGTGAGGGTGGAGACGCCGACGGCGACCAGCGACATCGGGAGCAGCAGCAGGCCGGCGTGCGAGGCGCTGAGGCCGTGGCCGGCCTCCAGCCACTGGGTGAAGCCGTAGAGGTACGCGTACGCCACGGTCTGCGCGAGCAGCGCCCGGACGTACGTGGCGATGAGCGGCCCGTTCCCGCCGAACACCCGCACGTCGAGGAAGGGATCGGCGTATCGCAGCTCGCGCCATACGAAGCCGCCCGCCAGTACCGCGGCCAGCGGCAGCAGCCAGATCAGCCGGACCGACGGCTCCTGCAGGTAGAGCATGAGCGCGGTGAGCGTGCCCGCGAACAGGCCGATGCCGAGGTGATCGAGCCGGACATGGGCGCCGGGCCGGGGCGCGCGGGGCAACAGGATCGAGCCGAGGATCAGGCAGAGCACCGCGAGCGGGATGTTCACCGCGAACACCGCCCGCCAGCCGGCCAGCCCGATCAGCAGTCCGCCCAGGGTCGGGCCGACCACCACGACGGTCTGCGCCGAGACGTTCAGCGCGGTGAGCAGGCCGCCGGGCTTCTCGACGCCGGAGCGGCGGATCAGGTACATCGCCGCCGGATAGCCGGCGCAGGTGCCGAAGCCGAGCAGCACCCGGGCCAGCACGAGAACGCCGAGCGAGGGGGCGAGCACGCCGACGACCCCGGCGACGCCGACCAGCGCGGCGCCGGCCAGGTAGAGCTTGCGGGCGCCGTACCGGTCGACGAGCCGGCCGACCACCGGCTGGCCGGTCGCCGTGGCCAGGTAGAGCCCGGAGACCAGCCAGGCGGTCTCGGCGGGCAAGGCGTGGAACGCGAGCCCGATCGGGACCAGCGCGACGGCCAGCGTCGACGAGTTGACCGGATTGAGGATCGCCCCGAGGACGAGCGGCAGGATGAGACGCCGGTCGAACGTCTGGACGGCGACCGCCGTCGTCACTTCTCCGCCAGCCGGTCGAGCAGGACGAGCGCGGCGAGGATGGTCTGCCGCTCCGCCTCGGTGAAGTCGGTGGCGAGCGCCGCCGCGATCCACTCCTCGCGCACCCGGCGGGTGCCCTCGACGAACTCGGCGCCGGCGTCGGACAGCGAGATCAACTGGCGGCGCCCGTCGTGCGGGTCGGGGGTTCGTGTGAGGTAGCCGTGCTGCTCGATCGCGGCGAGGGTGGCGGTCATCGACTGCGGCCGGACCCGCTCGGCCGCGGCCAGCTCGGTCGCCGTGGCCGGGCCAGACTTGGCGAGCCGGCTGAGCACCGAGGTCTGCGAGGGCGTCAGGTCGCCCACGCCGGCGACCTCGCGGAAGCGGCGGCGCAGGCGGCTGAACACCGTCCGCAGCTCACCGGCCGCGCGGATCGCCGAGGGCGGTGTCTGCGTCATACACCTACCCTAGAACTCTTCAGTTCAGACTGACAAGTTTCGCCTGACTGTCTACTGGCCCAGCAGCCATTTGTGCGGGGCGGCCAGCTTGCGAGCCTTCGCCGGGCCCCACGAGCCCGGCTCGTAGGAGATCGGCCGGGGCGGCGCGTCCAGCAGCGGCTTGACCGTCTTCCAGGCGGCCGACAAGCCGTCCGGGCGGGTGAAGAGGGCGCGGTCGCCCTCCAGCACGTCGTGGATCAGGCGGGCGTACGGCGGCAGCGGGTCGGCCTCCGGAAGCTGCGCCAGCGGCAGGGCGACCGAGGCCGGCTCGAGGTCCTCGGCGATGCCCGGCTTCTTCGCCAGCAGCGCGAGGTCGACCTCACCGTCGCCGGCCAGCGAGAACGACAGCACGTTGGCTTGCGGCGGCAGTTTCGGGAACGGCTTCGCGGGCGTACGCAGAACCAGGCTGACCCGCTGCTCGCCGGCGGCCATCCGCTTGCCCGTGCGCAGCAGGAAGGGAACGCCACGCCAGCGCGGCGTGTCGATCCAGAGCTTGGCCGCCACGTACGTGTCGGTGCGCGACCGCGGGTCGACCCCCTTGAGCTTGCGGTAGCCGGCGAACTGCCCGAGCACGGCCTCGGCCGGGTCGATCGGCCGGAACCTGCGGATCACCGTCTCGCGCGCCGCCTGCAGGTCGGCCGCGCCCAGCGAGGCCGGCGGCTCCATCGCCACCTCGGCCGCCACCTGGAACAGGTGGGTGACCAGCATGTCGAGCGTCGCGCCGGTCTCGTCGTAGAACACCGCCCGGTTCGCCACCCCGAGCGTCTCGGGCACGTCGATCTGCACGCTCTCCACGTGCTCGCGGCTCCAGATCGCGGCCAGCGCCTCGTTGGCGAACCGCATCGCGTGCAGCTGTTGGGTCGCCTCCTTGCCGAGGAAGTGGTCGATCCGGTAGACCTGCGACTCGTCCAGCACGGCATGCACCTGCCGGTTGAGCGTGCGGAAGCCGGACGGCGAGGTGCCGAACGGCTTCTCGTAGACCACGCGCGACCCCTTGGCCAGGCCGTGTGCCCCGAGCGCCTTGGTGACCTCGGGGAACGCGACCGGCGGGATGGCGAGGTAGTGCACGAGCTGGGCGTTGCGGCCGGCATCCCGGCGCGCGTCGGCGATCACGTCCAGCAGGCTGCCGGGCGAGTCGCCGGTGAACCCGCCGCCGGCGAACCGCAGCCGCTTGGCGAACTCGCGCCACGGACCCTTGTTCGGCGGGATTTCCGAGAATTCGGAGAGGCTTTCCCGTACGCGTGCCCGGAAGTTCTCGTGCGACACGTCGCCCCGGCCGTTGCCGACCAGGGTCCAGTTCTTGGGAAGGAGTCCCTCGTTCGCGAGGGTCCAGAACGCCGGCAACACCATCCGGGCGGCCAGGTCGCCGGTGGCGCCGAAGAGCACGAACACGGTCATGACCGTCGCTTGCCCCTGCGGAGGCGGCCTCACACCGAATGTGACCGGAACGTCCCCCGGTAGGCCTGCGGGGTGGTGCTCAGCCGCTGGGCGAAGTGGTGGCGCAGGGTCGCGGCGCTGCCGAAGCCGGTGCGCTCGGCGATCGCGTCGACCCCGAGGTCGGAATCCTCGAGCAGGCGCCGGGCCAGCAGCAGCCGCTGGCTGGTCAGCCAGTCGTGCGGCGTGGACCCGGTCTCGTTGCGGAACTTGCGGGCGAACGTGCGCGGCGCCATGTGCGCCAGCCCGGCCATGGTCTCCACGCTGTGCGGCCGGTCGAGGGTCTCCAGCACCAGCGCGAGCACCGGCTGCAGCGTCTCGCACTCGACCGGCTGCACCGGGGTCTCGATGTACTGCGCCTGACCGCCGTCGCGGTGCGGCGGCACGACCATCCGGCGGGCGAGCATCGTCGCGATCGCCGAGCCGTGCTCCTGCCGTACGAGATGCAGGCCCGCATCGACGCTCGCGGCCGTCCCCGCGCTGGTCAGGACCTTGCCGTCCTGGACGTAGAGCACGTCCGGATCGACCTTCGCCGCCGGGTGCCGGCGGGCCAGCTCGGTGGTGTGCAGCCAGTGCGTGGTGCAGCGCCGCTCGTCGAGCAGCCCGGCCGCGCCCAGCGCGAACGCGCCCGTGCAGACGCTCATCACCCAGGCGCCGCGCTCGTGCGCCCGGCGCAACGCGTCGACCACCGGCTCGGGCAGCTCGTGCTCGCGATATCCGTACGGCGTCACGGCCACCAGATCGGCCTCGTCGACCCGCTCGATGTCGTGCTGGACGCCCACCTCGAAGCCGGCGTGCCCGGGCACCGGCCGCCCGTCGGCCGAGCAGAGCGCGAAGTCGTAGCTGGGCAGGCCCTCGGCGGTGCGGTCGTAGCCGAACAGCTCACAGAGCACGCCGAGCTCGAAGATGGCGACCTCGGGCAGCGCGATCACGGCGACGTTGCGCAGCATGTGACGCAGCATACGGCCCGTTGGCAGGATTTTGTAGGGGTATGGCATCTCTGCCACTGTCGACGATGGCCGGAGACGAGAAGACTTGGTGTCATGGCTATCGCGCTTGCAATCTTCTTCCTGGTCATCACCGCTTTTTCGATCGCCGGCCGCGTGGCGGACTCCCGCGACAGCGCCGACTGGAAAGCCTCCCACGAGGGTTTCCGGCACACCACTTGATATCCACGCCCTTCTATGAATGAATCGACCGATCCCCCACCTTAACGGAGGTTCGGTTGTGACAATCCGTGCTATTCGGGCAGCGTCCGTGGCCGTGGCGGCCGTGGTGGCCGGTCTGATGATCTCCGCACCGGCGCAGGCCGCAACGGTCACCTACGGCCAGGACGTCTCCAGCCACCAGGGCAACGTCAACTGGTCGGCACAGTGGAGCGCCGGCTCCCGGTTCGCCTTCGTGAAGGCCACCGAGGGCACGTCGTACACCAATCCCTACTTCGCCCAGCAGTACAACGGCTCGTACAACGTCGGCATGATCCGCGGCGCCTACCACTTCGCCCTGCCCAACGGCGCCGGCGGCTCGGCCCAGGCCGACTACTTCCTGGCGCACGGCGGCGGCTGGTCGGCGGACGGCAAGACGCTGCCCGGCGCCCTGGACATCGAATACAACCCGTACGGCGCCACCTGTTACGGCCTGTCCCAGGCGAGCATGCGCTCCTGGATCTCGGCGTTCCTGAACCGCTACCACGCCCGCACCGGCCGCTGGGCGGTCATCTACACCACCACCGACTGGTGGACCACGTGCACGGGCAACTACAGCGGCTTCTGGGCCAACTCGCCGCTGTGGCTGGCCCGCTACGCCGGCTCGCCCGGCACGCTGCCGGCCGGCGCGCCCACCTGGTCGTTCTGGCAGTACTCGTCGACTGGCCCGTTCGCCGGCGACTCGAACCAGTGGCACGGCGCGCTCGACCGCCTCAAGGTGCTGGCCTGCAACGGCAGCTGCTGATCGCGGCCACCCGGCGCCATCGCGCCCGCCCGATGCGGCCCGTCCTACGCCGGCGGCATCGGGCGGGCGCGTTCGGCCGGCGCCCGGCTCTGCCCACCCCGGACCGCGTCGAGCAACTCGGCCAGAGCTTCCCGCTCGCCCACCCGATCGATCAGAGCGTCAGCGCGGTCCGGGCTCCGACCCATGCTCATCACGCGGTCCCCCAGTCGGCCTCGACCGCGCAGATTATCGGGTCAGCCGATTTCCGGATCTTTACACGAGCAATGCCGGCAGGCAAGAGACCGCGGGGGCACCGTTGCGGTCGCACGCGCCGGGCTTGACATGGCACGCTTACGACAGCATCCGCCAAGAGGTGAGGCGATCCGATGAGCGTGGCAGTGCTGGAGCACCCCGAGCCGTGGAGCGAGGACGAGTACTTCGCGCTCGGCGAGACCGCGAACCGGATCGAGCTGATCGATGGGAGCCTGTGGGTGAGCCCCGCGCCGAGCAAGCGGCATCAGCACATCGCGTTCCTGCTCGCGAAGGGGCTCTACGACCCCGCCGAGCGGGCCGGCCTGCTGGTGCTGCAGGACGTCAACCTCAGGCTGGCGGGCGGGCGCATCCTGCAGCCGGACATCGTCGTGGCCGACACCGACGATGTCGGCACGACGGTGGAAGCCGCCGAGGCCAAGCTTGTCGTCGAGGTGGTGTCGCCGGGCAACGCCGGCACCGACCGTCTGCTCAAGCCCCAGTTGTACGCGGCGGCGGGCATCGAGTGGTATCTGCGGGCCGAGCAGCCGGACGACTCGGTGGAACTGCACCTGCAGCGGCTGGCCGGCGACCACTACGTGCCCGGCCTGGTCGCGAGCCCCGGCCAGGCGCTCGCGTCGGACGAGCCGTTCCCCTTCGAGCTCGACATCGCCGCCCTGCTCCGCCGCCGTCGCCGCGATTGACTGTCGCGGACGGCGCCGGGCGGCCACCCGGAGGTGGCCGCCGCGACGAGCGGAACTCCGTCAGATCCCGGCCATCGCCAGGTTGCGGGTGGTGATCGAGTTGCGCCAGCGGGCGGCGTCGTGGTCGATGACGGCGGCGGCGTGGTCACTGCGCAGGTGGATGATGGTGCACACGGTCAGCGCGCTGATCAGGCCGACGACCGCGGAGGCCCAGACGGCGGGCTGGGCGGTGCCGAGGCCGTAGGCGAACCAGGACGCGCCGGCGCCGGCGCCCATCCGCCAGCGGAGCGGGGACAGGCCGGAGAGGTCCTGGTGGCGGTCGCGCAGCAGGGACAGCGGCTGGGGGATCGCCGAGAGGATCGAGAAGGCGGCGAGCGCCAGCCCGAGCACCGGGGCGACCTGATGCCCCCGTACCCCCGGAAGAACCGCGGCAAGACCGCTCAGCAGGGCCATCGTCAGGACGCCGGCGAAAGCGCCGGCGCTCATCCGCAGCGCCCGGCCGGAACGCAGCGCCGGCTGCGTGACCAGCAGAGCCACCAGGATGGCCAGGCCGGCCGCACCGGTCACCACGTTGGTCACGATCTGGATGTGCTCGCCGCTGAGCAGGCCGTAGGTGATCCAGCCGAGGGGCAGCGCCACGCCGAGCGCGCTCGCGGTGGATGACAGGCCGCCGGTGCGGCGCTGTACGCAGGACTTGTAAACCTGGGGCCAGGACAGGGACATGGAGAGCGCGGCGCCGAGGCAGCCGATGGCGTGGGTAAGCATGATCCGTTTCTCGGTCGAGGGCAGAGCCGAATGTCCCTTCGCCCGGCGCACGCGTGTCCTTACCGAGATCCGCCCGCTACCACCGACCTGCAACCTTTCGCACCGAGCAAGCAACCGGGCCGGGCCGGTGACGCCGTCGCCCGGCGGTTTGGCACAGTGGACGGATGCTGACCGACGTGGATCTGCCCGCGCCCGGGCTGCTGTGGACGCGCTGGGCGGCGCTCGCCGCGTCGCTGACCGGCATCGGCTACCCCGATGTCTGGTATGTCGACGAGCGCGGCGGCCACCACGACGATCACGGTGGCAGCTGGGCGCGGCTGGCGCTGCTCGACGGCGCCCGGGCCGTGCTGTTCGGTTATGACCGCGACCACAGCGCCACCGCGTCCGCCGATCCGCCGATCGACCTGCTCACCGGCGCGCCGGACTGGCTGCCCTGGGACGAGCTGGCCGGGCCGGCCGAGGCCGACCGGCTGGGCTTCGTGGTCTGGCACGACCAGGGCCGCTGGTCACGTTGCCGCTACTCGGACGGCGTCGCGGACGGCCTGGTCGATGTCGTCGGCGCGGTGCTGAGCGGCGAGAACACGCTGCGCGAGCTCGACGACGTGGTCGAGGAGTGGGGGCAGCACCCGCTGCCCACCCCGGCCGAGCGGGACGAGGTGCGGGAGGCGGCCGAACGGCTGCTCACCGCGGCGGTGCGGGGCGAGGTCACCGCCGCCGCGTTCGAGCGGCTGCTGGGCCGGCTCACCGAGCCGCGGCTCGACCCGGGGGCGGCGATGGCCGCGGCCGGCCGGGGCGGCATCACCGCCGGCACCCGCCCGCCGCGCATCGCCCCCGGCGAGCGGCCGCCGATGCGCCGGGTGCGCAGGCTGAGCCGCGGCGAGCACGACCGCCTGGTGTGGGGCGCGATGCACGAGGCCGACGAGCTGCGCCGGCCCGCTCCCCCGGCCACCGGCGAGCTGGACGCGCTGGCCGGCTGGATGCGCTGGCGCTCGCCGTCCGGGGACGGCCGGTGCACGGTGCTGGCGTACGCCGACGCGACCAGCATGAGCGTGCAGCCGGGCGAGCATCCGCCGGCCCGCCGCGGCGACGAGCCGCCCTATCAGGCCCTGCAGGAGCTCACCGAGCTGGTGCGCCGGCTGCGGCACGCCGAAGCCGACCCGCGGTACGGCCGCTGGCTGTTCCTGCGGGTCGAGACCACGGGCTCGGGCGTGCGGATCGAGCGGCGGTACGACTCGTGGCCCGGGTGGTGGGCCGACGACGGCGTCTCCGGGCCGTGGCGCACCAACCTGGAGGAGGAGATGGACGCCCGGGCCCGGGCGTGGCGGCCGGGCTGGGTGCGCCTGCTCGACCCGGCGATCGCCTACCGGCCGGGTTAGCGCCCCATTCCGGCGCCGGTCAGCGCGAGGGTCAGCCTCATGCCTCGTCCTCCGCGACGTCCAGGCCGTCCCGGTCGGCCCACTCCAGCAGCGTGGCGAGCGAGAACGCCTCGTCGTCGATGGTCTTGTGCAGGTCGCCCAGCTCGGCGAAGCGCGCCGGAACCGTCTTGATCGTGAAGTCGCGCGGGTCGACGTCGGGGATCTCCGACCACTCGATCGGGGTGGAGACGGTCGCGGTGGGGACGCCGCGCACCGAGTACGCGCTGGCGATCGTGTGGTCGCGGGCGTTCTGGTTGTAGTCGACGAACAGCTTCTCCGGGTCGCGGTCCTTGCGCCACCAGGTGGTGGTCACGTCGTCGGGCGCGCGCCGCTCCACCTCGCGGGCGAACGCCAGCGCCGCCCGGCGCACCTCGCCGAACGGCCACTCCGGCCGGATCCGCACGTAGATGTGCAGGCCGTGACCGCCGGACGTCTTCGGATAGCCGGTGATGCCGAGCTCGTCGAGGACCTCGTGGGCCACCCCCGCGACCCGCTTGACCCGGTCGAACGGGCAGTCCGGCATCGGGTCGAGGTCGATGCGCCACTCGTCGGGCTTCTCGGTGTCGGCCCGCCGCGAGTTCCACGGGTGGAACTCGACGGTCGACATCTGCACCGCCCAGATCACGTCGGCCAGCTTGGTGACGCACAGCTCGTCGGCGTGTCGGTTGTACCGCGGGAACTTCACCCGGACCGTCTCGAGCCAGGGCGGCGCGCCGTGCGGCACCCTCTTCTGGTGCACCTTTTCCCCGGCCAGGCCGTCGGGGAAGCGGTGCAGCATGCACGGGCGCTCGCGCAGCGCGCGGACGATGCCGTCGCCGACTGAGAGGTAGTAGTTGACCAGGTCGAGCTTGGTCAGGCCGAGGTCGGGGAAGTAGATCCGCCCCGGGTTCGAGACGCGGACCGCGTAGTCACCGACCTCGACCTCCGTCGCCGGAGAAGCCGCCATGGGCCCAACCTAACCGCTTTTGCTACAGCCAGGCATCGTTGAGATCGACAAGCAGGGTGTCCCGGGAGTCCAGCAGATCGAGAAGCGGCCCGGTGCGCGGCAGCTCGTGGGTGATGAAGTAGCGCGCGGCGACCCGCTTGCCGTCGTAGAAGTCGCCCGGTTTGTCCGCCACGGCGGCCAGCTGGGAGAGCCACAGCCACGCGACCACCAGGTGGCCGGCCGCGTCCAGATACAGCGTGGCGTTGGCCAGCGCGACCGTCGGGTCGCCGCCGGCCCAGAGCTTGGCGGTGGTGCGGGCCAGCCGGTCGGCCGTCGCCAGCACCGGCTCGCCGAGCTCCGGCGGCGCGGCCAGGGCGGTTTCCCGGATCCGGGCGAGCAGCAGTGTCAGGCCGGCGCCGTCGCGCATCACCACCTTGCGGCCGAGCAGGTCGAGCGCCTGGATCCCGTCGGTGCCCTCGTGGATCGAGTTGAGCCGGTTGTCGCGGTAGAACTGCTCGACCGGGTACTCCCTGGTGTAGCCGTAGCCGCCGTGGATCTGGATCGCATGGTCGTCGGCGAGCCGGCACCACTGCGACGGCCAGGCTTTCACGATCGGCGTCAGCACGTCGAGCAGCAGGTCGTTCTCCGGCGAGGGCTGGTCCAACAGCTTCGCGGCGAAAAGCACCAGAGCGAGACCCCCTTCGACGTACGACTTGGAGGCGAGCAACATGCGGCGCACGTCCGGGTGGTCGACGATCGGGACCGGCGGGGCGGCCGGGTCCTTGGCCGCGACCGGGCGGCCCTGCAGCCGCTCCCGGGCGTAGGCGAGGGCGTGCAGGTACCCGGTGTAGCCGAGCGCCACCGCGCCGGCGCCCACCCCGATCCGCGCCTCGTTCATCATGTGGAACATGTAGGCCAGGCCCTTGCCCTCCTCGCCCACCAGGTAACCAGTGGCGCCGTCGAAGGAGAGGACCGCGTTGGTGGTGCCGCGGTAGCCCATCTTGTGGTTGAGGCCGGCCAGCGCGACCCCGTTGCGCTCGCCGACGGCGCCGTCCGGGCCGACCAGGTGCTTGGGCACGATGAACAGCGACAGGCCCTTCACCCCGGGCGGCGCGCCGGCCACCCGGGCCAGCACCAGGTGCACGATCGTCTCGCTCAGCTCGTGGTCGCCGCCCGAGATCCACATCTTGCTGCCGGTGACCCTGTAAACCCGGTTTTGCATCGGTTTTCCGCCGCGGGCCGGCTCAGTGCCGTCTCCTACTGGTACGGCCCGGGTGAGCACGTCGCTCAGCGAGGAGCCGGCCTGCGGCTCGGACAGGCACATCGTCCCGGTGAACCGGCCCTCGAGCATCGGCCGCACGTACGTGTCGATCTGCTCCTGGTTGCCGTGCGTGATCAACAGGTGCGCGTTGGCCATCGTCAGCATCGGATACGACGAGGTGCCGATGTTGGCCGCCTGGAACCACAGGAAGCACGCGCGGGCCACCACGACCGGCAGCTGGGAGCCGCCGTGCCGCTCGTCCATGGTGGCGGCGGTCAGGCCGGCCGCGTGGAACGCCTTGAGCGCCGCGGCCACCTCGGGGATGACCCGCACCCGCTCGCCGTCGAAGGTGGGCTCCTCGAGGTCGTTGCGCCGGTTGTGCGGGGCGAAGTCGCGCTCGGCGATCTGCGCGCACAGATCGAGGAACGCGTCGAATGTCTCGCGCGAGTGCTCGGCGAACCGCTCCCGCGCGGTCAGCGCCTCGACGTCGAGCCACTCGTAGAGGAGGAAGTCGAGGTCACGCCGGGACAGGATCCGGGACACGCGGTCACCGCCGTTCGCGAGTCGGGGCCAGGGACCTCCAGTGTGCCGGAGGGCGGCCGCTATGGCTCCGCGCGGTGCCGCCCGGGCCGGCCGGCGGTGGCGAGCGCCAGCCGGGTGCGGGACTTCTTGTTCGTGTACATGGCGTGGTCGGCGGCGCGCAGCGCCTCGTCGGGGTCGCCGGCGAGCGGGGCGAGATGCACGCCGACGCTGGCGCCGATGCGCACCTCGGCGCCGTCGATCAGGAACGGGGCCTCGACGGCCTGGCGGATGCGGGCGCACATGGCCTCGGTGTCGGCCGGGTCGTGCACGCCGGGCATGAGGACCACGAACTCGTCGCCGCCGACCCGGGAGAGCACGTCGTTCTCGCGTACGCATGAACTGAGCCGCTGCGACACCTGGCGCAACAGCTCGTCGCCGGCCTCGTGGCCGTGCGCGTCGTTGACCGGCTTGAAGCCGTCGAGATCGACGAAGAGCACCGCGACGGCGTCGGCGCGCAGCGACGCGCCCAGCGCGTCCTGCATCCGCCGCCGGTTCGGCAGCCCGGTCAGCGCGTCGTGCGCCGCCTCGTGCGCCAGCCGCTCCTGGAACTCGCGGGTGTCCGAGATGTCCCGCGCGTTGATCACGACGCCGTTGAGCGCCGGGTTGTGCATCTGGTTGGACGCGGTGAACTCGAACCACCGGAACTCGCCGCTGGCCGGCCGGACCCGGCACTGCAGGCGCATCACCGCGTCCCGCTCGCTCAGCAGCTGCGAGAAGTGGTGCAGCATGTACGGGCGGTCGTCCGGGTGCACGATGTCGAAGACGCTGGTGCCGACCAGCCGGCCGCTGCCGAAGCCCAGCACCACCCCGGCGCTCGGGCTCGAGTAGGCGATCTTCCCGTTCGCGTCGAGCACCGACACCAGGTCGGGGGCGTGCTGGAACAGCGCCTGGAACCGCTCGTCGTTGCGGCGGCGCTGCATCATCGAGCGGTAGCCGAGGATCGACACCGCGGTCACCCCGATCAGGATGATCGCGAGCAGCGTCAGGTTCAGCGTCTGGCTCTTGCTGTGCACCGCGCCGTCGAACGACGACTTCGACTGCGTCCGCACGTACGCCCAGCCGCCGGGCATCTGCCCGACCACCACCGCGACCATCTCGGTGCCGCCGGCGGTGTACTCGACGAAGGTGCCGCTGCGGGGTGCCCGCGCGATCTCCGCGCGGATCGCCGGGTCGACCTTCTTGCCGATGCTCGCTGCCTGTTCGGTCACGCCGATCGTGCCGCTGGAGTCGACGACGATGGTCGTGTGGACGCCGTCCTTGAGGCCCTGGATGTATTTCTGCAGGGCGGTGGACGCGACCGAGTTCAGGCCGATCAGCACTCCGGCCGGGCGCCCGCCGGCCAGGACCGGCACGGCGACCGCCTGCAGCGGGACGCCGCCCACCTGCATCACCGAGGAGAAGCCGGGCTGGCCGGCGGCGAGCCCGTCCCGCATGGCCTTCCAGCCCGGATCGGTGGCCGCGGGGATCCCGTCGGCGCGGCTGGCGGTCAGCACGTTGCCGCCGAGGTCGGTGATCAGCGCGCCGTACCCGAAGGTCTCGCTCTTGGCGACCAGCATGGCCAGCGCCTGCCGGTCGGTCGCGCTGTTGCGGCCCAGGCGCAGCGCGTGGTCGGTGAGGAAGTTCGCCAGCTCGGCCGCGCCGAGCAGTTGGAGTTGCCGGGTGAGAGTGCCGTTGTTGACGGCGAGGGCCTGGGAGTCGGCGCGGTGCACCGTGTCGGCCGCGCGCAGCGCCGACCGGTTCACCAGAATGCCGATGGTGCCGGCCGCGGCCAGCAGCAACACGCTGACCACCACGGCAATCCAGTTGCGTAGCCGCATCTCTCACCCCTTCCTCGAGTTGTCATCGGCAGCAAAACGCCGCTCCCTAGGGGTTTCCCCGGGAAGATCCCTGGCCGGTTGGGGAAATGCCCGATCTTGACGGGTTTATGGCAGTGCGGGGGTGGCCCGTGTGACAGAAGATGGTGGTGCGACGGCGGAACATAGTTGCGGCGGCGCAAGGATCGGACGATCCTTCGATCTGTCTCGGCGAGAGGCTGTGGGGGAGCGCCTATGCGTAGGCTGGTGGTGACGGCTCCGCCGGAGACGACGGCGCCGCGACGCGGCAGCTGGCTACCCACGCAGCGGCGCGGCCCGATCGCCAAGAGCACGCTTCCGCGGCGGCGGGTGGTCCGGTGCGGGCTCAGCGTGACCGGCTTCGGCCTCTCGGCCGTCTTCTACTGCCTCTCCTTCACCCCGTCGCTGCTCCCCCGCTCCTGGTTCCTGCAGGGCGTGGTCGCCGGGCTCACCGCGGTCCTGGGGTACGCGGCCGGCACCGCGATCGGCGCCCTCGTGCGGCTGCGATGCTGGCCGAGCCGCCGGGTCGAGCTGATCGCCTGGCGGCTGCTGTTCGCGCTGGTCCCGGTACTCATCCTGATCTTCCTCTGGCTCGGCACCCGATGGCAGCGCGACCTGCGCATACGTCTCGGCATGGAGCCGCAGCAGGAGTACGACGCGATGCGCACCGTCGGCGTCAGCCTGCTCACCTTCGGCCTGCTCCTGCTCACCGCCCGGCTGTTGCGGCTGGCGGCGCACGGCATCGCCCGGCTCCTCGAGCGCCTGGTGCCCGAGTCGGCGGCCTACTGCGCCGGCTTCGTGGTGGTCACCGTGCTCAGCTACGGCGCGTTCGACGGCCTGCTGGTCGACAGCCTCTACACCACCGCCGACCGCTCGGCCGCGATCACCGACAGCGGCACCGGCAGCGGGGTGGTGCGGCCGGACAGCGTGCTGCGCTCGGGCGGGCCGGGCTCGCTGGTCAGCTGGGACTCGCTGGGCCGGCAGGGCCGCAACTTCGTGACCAAGGCGCCGACCCCGCGGCAGATCACCGACTTCACCGGCCGGCCGGCGGCCGAGCCGATCCGGCTCTACGCCGGGCTGGCCTCGGCCGGCGACGTGCGGCAGCGGGCCGGCCTGCTGGTGCGCGAGATGGAGCGCACCGGCGCGTTCGACCGGGCGGTGGTCGCGGTCTTCACCCCGACCGGCACCGGCTGGGTCGACAACGACGTGACCAGCTCACTGGAATACATGTACGGCGGCGACACCGCGCTGGTGTCGATGCAGTATTCGTACCTGCCCAGCGCGCTCTGCTTCCTCTTCGGCCGCACCCAGGTGGTGGACGCGGCCTCCGCCCTGATCACGGCGGTGCACGACCGGTGGGCGGCGATGCCGGCCGGCGCCCGGCCCAAACTGTTGATCTTCGGGGAGAGCCTGGGGACGTACGGGACCGAGCACACCTTCGGCACCGCGGAAAAGATGGTGGCCGGCGCCGACGGCATCCTGCTCGAGGGGCCGACCTTCGCCAACCCGATCCACCAGCGGCTCACCCGCGACCGGGCCGAGGGCACCCCGGTGTGGGACCCGTCGTACCCGGCGCTGCCGATCGAGTTCGCCAGCCGCGCCGAGGAGTTGCGCTCCCGGAGCGGGCCGCCGCCCAAGGTCGTCTACATGCAGAACTCGTCCGACCCGGTGGTCTGGGTGAGCCCGAGCCTGCTGTGGCATCGGCCGCAGTGGCTGCACGGCGAGCGCGGCCCCGACGTGACCCCGGCGATGCACTGGTACCCGGTGATCACCTTCTGGCAGACCACGGTCGACCTGATCTTCGCGAACAAGGCGCCGACCGGGCACGGCCACGTATACAAGTCCGGCACGGTCGACGGCTGGGCGGCGCTGGCGCCGCCACCGGGATGGACGACCGCCGATACCGTACGCCTGCGTGACCTGCTCGATCGATAGCGGTACGTTCCGATTCATGACGTTGCAGCGAAAGTTGCTGAGCTGGCTGGCCTCGCCTTCGGCTCGGCGGGCCATCGCCCCCTTGGGGGCGGATCCGGTGGACGGCAAGTTCCGGATCCTGGCCACCGGCGACGGCGGCCGCCCGCACATGCAGCCCCGATCTTGATAAACCGCCGTTCGTTCCGCGCACGAACTCATCAAGATCGGTCGATGCCCCGGAGCGTTTCCCGCCGCCCCGCCACTCCGGCGCGGCGTCAGCCGCACAACAGTCGGCGCTCCTCCGCCTTTCTCGCTTGCGACGTAATCTGGCGTGACCTGCGCGGCGCCCGATCTCGGCGACGGTGGCGTGCGGCGGCCAGGTCCGCGATGTCACGATGCATCGCGCTCACCCCCGACGACGTCGGCGACCACGCAGGCGATGTTGTCGGGGGCGCCCGCCGCGTAGGCCAGCTCGACGAGCCGCTGCACCGCCGCCTCCGGATCGCTCGCCGCCGACAGCGCGGCTTGCAGGTCACCGCGCCCGACGACCGCGGAGATGCCATCCGAGCAGAGCAGATAGCGGTCGCCCACCAGCGCGGTGCGCAGCGCGAGATCGGCCTCCACCGGCTGCGCGCTCGCGCCCAGCGCCCGGGTGAGCAGCGCACGCTGCGGATGCGCGGCGGCCTCCTCGGCGCTGAGCCGGCCACGCTCGACCTCGTTGCGCACCCACGTGTGGTCCTGGGTCAGCGGGGAAAGCTCGCCGCCACGCAGCAGATACGCCCGCGTGTCGCCGATGTGGGCCAGCGCGAGCTGCGTGCCCCGCCGCAGGATCGCGGTCAGCGTGGTGGCCGCATCCGTCTTGCCGGCGCGCACCGATCGGTCGGCTTGCTCGACGGCCGCCGCCAGCCCGGCCAGCAACTCGGCAGCCGGCGCGTCGGTCAGCTCGATCGCCCGGAGGGCCTCGATGGCGGTGCCGGCGACGTCGCCAGCCCCTCGGGTGCCGTCGGCGACCGCCAGCAGGCGCTCGCCCGCGTAGGCAGCATCCTCGTTGGTGTCGCGCCCCCGGCCGATGTCGCAGCGGACGGCGTACTTGAATGTGGTGTCGGACATGACTGCCCCCTTCTGAGACAGGTGCTCGACGAGGAGGGCGACGTTGTGGGCGCGGCCGGCAGTTTCGGCGCTGACCCTCCGCCAGTACGCGGTGATCGCCTCGATCGCCACGGCCGGCTCCAGGTCGCAGACCGCCCGGATCTCGGCCAGGGGCATCCCGATCCCCCGCAACCGCGCGATCATCCCGGCCCGGCCCAGCTGGTCCAGGTCGTAGAACCGGTATCCGGACTCGCCGTCGACCGCGGCCGGCGGCAGCAGGCCCAGGTCGTCGTACAGCCGCAACGCCTTGGGCGTGAGCTTCGCCGCGCGGGCGAAAGCCCCGATCGTCACCAGCCCCACGGTGTCATCCTCCTCGTGCCGGCCACTCGACCGGCACACCCCACGCTGGGCTTTCCCCCTGGGTGAAGGTCAAGCCGGCCGGCCTACCCTGGGGGCGTGACGCGGATCGGGGCCTGCCAGACGCCGGAGATTCTCGGCGATGTCGACGCCGCGCTGGCCGTCGTGCGGGAGTTCGCCGCGCTGGCCGACCACGCCGGCGTCGGCGTGCTGCTGTTTCCCGAGTGCTTTCTGCAGGGTTACCTGGTCACCGAGTCGCACGTGCGGGCGCAGGCCCTGCCGCTCGACTCCCCGGTGCTGACCGAGCTGGCCGGGATCCGGCAGACCCTGGTGCTCGGGATGATCGAGCGGGAGGGCGGGCGCTACTTCAACACGGCCGCGGTGGTCGTGGCGGGACAGGTCGTCGGGCGGTATCGGAAGACGTTCCTGGTCCCGGGGGAATCCGTGTTCACGCCCGGCGACGAGTACCCGGTGTTCGACCGCGACGGCGTGCGCTTCGGGATCAACATCTGCTACGACACGCGGTTCCCGGCGGCGGCCGCCGCGGTCGCGGCCAACGGCGCGCAGGTGTTGCTCGTGCCGGCGCAGAACATGATGCCGCGGGAGAAGGCGTTCTTCTGGCAGGAGCGGCACAACGCGATCCGGGCCGAGCGGGCCCGCGAGACGGGCATGTGGCTGGCCTCGGCCGACGTGATGGGCGAGCGCGACGAGTCGCGGATCGGGCTGGGACCGACCTGCTTGCTGGATCCGGCCGGCCAGGTGGTCGCCCGGGTGCCCACGGGCGTCAGCGGCGTGGTCCATGCTGCGGTTGTCGGCCCCGCCGACCCGTACGATTAATGGCTTTTTTGGGGTGACGCCGGCAGATGGTCGTCGCTCAGCAGGAGGGAATGCAGTTCGGCGGAAACGCCGGCCACCTGATCCAGGTGCGCGTTGTGGCCGAAGGTGCGCGGCCGCGGGATCGGAATCTCGACCAGCCGGCGCACCCGGCCGGGGCGCGAGCTCAGCACGGCGACCCGGTCGGCCAGCAGGACCGCCTCCTGGATGGAGTGGGTCACGAAGACGATCGTGGTGCCCAGCTCCATGTGGATGCGCTGCAGCTCCACCGCCAGCTCCTCGCGGGTGAGGGCGTCCAGGGCGGAGAACGGCTCGTCCATGAGCATGACCTTCGGGCTCTGGATCAGCGCCCGGCACAGCGACACCCGCTGCTGCATGCCGCCGCTCAGCTCGTGCGGCAGGCGCTTGCGGAAGCCGGTGAGGCCGGTCATCTCGAGCAGGTGCTCGGCGCGCGGGCGGTACTCGGACCGGCGCCAGCCGAAGATCTCGACCGGGAGCAGGATGTTGTCCTCGACCGAGCGCCACGGCAGCAATGCCGCCTTCTGGAAGACCATCGCGACGTCCCGGCGCGGGGTGCGAACCACCTCGCCGGCCACGCTCACCGTGCCGGCGGTCGGCTTGAGCAGGCCGGCGATCATGCGCAGCAGCGTCGACTTGCCGCAGCCCGACCGGCCGATGACGGTGAGGAACTCGCCGTCGCCGATCTCCAGCGAGACGTCCCGGATCGCCTCGACCGAGCCGGACCGGCCCTTGAACGTCTGCGATACCCCGTCGATGGTGATCATTTGCGCCTCAGCTTCACGAGGAGATGGCCTTGGCCCACGGCACGAGCAGCCGCTCGACCCCGGCGACCAGATAGAACAGGACAACGCCGATGACGGCCAGCAGCACCAGCGCGACGAAGGCCAGCGTGGTGTCGCTGGAGGCGCTGGAGCCGACGATGACCGAGCCCAGGCCGTGGTCGGGGCTGACCACCTCGCCGATGACGGCGCCGATGATGGCCAGCGGGGTCGCCACCTTCAGGCCCACGAAGATCTGCGGAAGGGCCCACTTCAGCCGCACCTTGACGAAGGTCTGCCACCACGAGGCCTTCAGCGACCGGGCCAGCTCGCGCAGGTCGGTGGGGGTGGAGGTGAGGCCGGCCATGGTGGAGACGATCACCGGGAAGAAGCTCACCAGCACCACCATGACGATCTTGGGGGTGTTGCCGAAGCCCAGCCAGACCAGCAGCAGCGGGGCCAGCGCCACCTTGGGGATCGCGTTGACCGCGGCGAGCACCGGCATCGCCATCCGCTCGACGGTGCGCGACGCCGCCAGGGTCACCGCGATGATCAGGCTGCCGGCGACGGCGATGACGAAGCCGATCAGGACGCGCTGAACGGTGATCCACGATTCCTGGACCAGGAAGCCGGGCATCTCGAGGAATTTGTCGACGACGTCGGCCGGCGAGGGCACGTAGAACGGGTCGATGTGGAACACCTCGGTCGCCAGCCACCACACCGCGATCGTGATGACCACGCCGAGGGTCGGCAGCACTCCGTTGGTCCACACGCGCGACCCGCGGGAGCCCGCCTCGATGTCGGTCATGTTGCTCCGTCCGATTTTGCATGCGGGGCGGGATGGCACCCGCCCCGCACTCATGGATCAGCTGGCCGGGATGAAGCTGAAGTCGACGACCTTGTCCGGGGTGAGACCGGCCGGCATCAGGCCGTTGCCCTGCAGGATCGCGATGCTGCGGGCGACCCGCTCCTGGTCGAGGTGGCCGAGGGTGGCGCCGTTCGGCGGCGACACGTACGGCTTCATGGCGTTGAGCTCGCCGACGGCCGCGGGAACGGCCGCGGTCGGCTCCGCCTTGTGCATGATCTCGGCTGCCTCCTCCGGGTGATCGACCGCGTACTGCAGGCCCTTCATGGCGGCCTCGGCGAACTTCCTCACCATCTCCTTGTCGCTGCTGATCACGTCGTCGCGGGCGATGATCGCGTTGCCGAACAGGTCCGACAGGTACTGGCTGTACGGCAGCACGACGACCTGCTTCTTGGAGGCCGTCTCGAGGGCCTTCTTGGACAGCAGGAACGTGCTCAGGCCGTCCACCTTGCGCTGCGCCATCAGGGCGTTCAGCGCGGTCGGCTGGGCGCCCTGGATCTTCACCGTCTTCGGGTCCAGGCCGGCCAGCTTGGCGTACGCCGGGAACAGCAGCTCGCTCACCGAGCCGGCGGCCGTGCCGACGGTCTTGCCGCTGAGGTCGGTCGGCTTGGTGATGCCGGTGTCGGCGGTCGTCATGATCGAGACCAGCGTCTGCTGGTGGATCGCGGCGATCGCGCGCCAGTTGGTGAACGCGCCCTTGCCGGCCTGGATCTCGGCGCCGGTGAAGTCGAGCGCCGCGAACTCGGCCTGCTTGCCCTTGATCAGGCCGAGGTTCGGGGCGTTGCCGGCGCCCTTCTGGATCGTGACGTCGAGACCGGCGTCCTTGAAGAAGCCCTTCTCCTTCGCCACCCATGCGAAGGAGTCACGGCCCACGGCGCCGAAGGCGGTCACGTAGGTGACCTTCTTCAGCTCGCCCGACGAACCCGCGTTGCTGTTCGACGTGCTGCCTTTGTCGTCGTCCGAACTCGAGCATGCGCTCGCGCTCACGAGCACTGCGGCCAGCAGCGTCGCCGCCAGCACACGAGATCGTCTGATCATCCAAGCCTCCTGAGAATCCGCCCGTCCAGTCGGCGGCGTTGACTATTCGTCTGACCTGCATGGACGTTGCGTCGATAGACACCCGTCCGTCCGGCCCCGCATCCGGTCGAGATCGTAGAGCAGGCTCGTTCCCGTGTCATGGCGCTCATTTCCTCCCAAATCGGCCACAGAATACCGACGTTTGCCGTCCGAAATGGACATCTATGCTGGTCAAGACGTGGTTGACAGAAACCCGGATGTACACAAGATTGTGAGCAATCCGTTTCCGGCTTTCTCGATCCTCAGGAGGATCCCGCTTGACGTCGCCCGCCGCCGACGACGCCTACCTGCGACTGCGCCACCTGATCTACAGCGGCAAGCTGATGCCGAACGAGCGGCTGGTGGAGGCCGACCTGGCGCAGCGGCTCGAGGTGAGCCGGGCGATCGTGCGCACGGCGCTGGTCCGGCTGGGACAGGACGGTGTGGTCATCCTCACGCCGCACCGCGGCGCCCGGGTCCGGGTCGTCACCGACGCCGAGGCGGTCGAGATCCTCCAGGCGCGGGCCGTGCTCGAGGCGCTCGCCGCCCGGTCGGCCACCCGCCGGGCCACCGCGCGCGAGATCGGCGGCATCCGCAAGATCCTCGCGGGGATGAGCCGCAAGATCGACGAAGGCGATCTGCTCGGGTATTCCGAGGGCAACGCGGCGCTGCACGCGGCGATCATCGCGGCCGCCCGGCACGAGACCGCTGCCCGGCTGATCACCGGGCTGCGGGCGCAGCTGGTGCGCTTCCAGTTCCGGACAATTCTGGTGCCCGGGCGGGCGTCGCATTCGCTGGCCGAGCACACCGCGATCGTCGAGGCCATCGCCGGCCGCGACGAGGAGGCGGCGGAGAAGGCCATGCGCCACCATCTCGGGCACGTCGAGGCCGCGCTGTCCCACACCAACCGCCGCATCATTGGAGAGTCATGACGCATCCCGTTCCCTCCCCGGCCGCACGCTCGCTGGTAGCCGGGGCCTACGACACGCATGTCCACATCGCTCCCGATGTGATGGAACGCCGCATCGACGACCTGTCGCTGGCCCGGCTGTTCCAGCAGCACGGCCTAGCCGGATTTGTCGTGAAATCTCATTACGTGACGACCGCGGAACGGGCGGCCGTGGTGCGGGCCGCGGTGCCCGGCGTCGACGTGCTCGGGGCGATCACCCTGAACGGGTCGATGGGCGGGATGAACCCGGCCGCGGTGGAGATCGCCGGACGCCTCGGCGCCCGGATCGTCTGGATGCCCACCGTGGACTCGCGCAACCAGCGCTCGACCACCGCGACCGACCTGCCGGGCAGCAAACCGGCCATGTGGGGCGCGCTGCAGGCCGATCTGCACGCCCAGGGCATCGTGCCCGACGCGGTCGAGGTGCTGGCCGCGGACGGCGGCGTGCTCGAGCCGGTGCGCAAGGTGCTGCGGGTGATCGCGAGGCACGACATGGTGCTGGCCACCGGGCATCTGTCGGCGGCCGAGATCCTCGCCGTGGTGCGCGCGGCCCGCGCGGAAGGCGTGCGCCGCGTCGTGGTCACCCATCCGGAGTTCACGTCGCAGCGGCTCACGGTGGCGCAGCAGCGGGAGCTCGCGGCCGAGGGCGCGCTGCTGGAGCGCTGCTTCACGACGCCGTTCACCGGCAAGGTCGCGTGGGCCGACCTGTTCGACAACATTCGCGCGGTCGGCGTCGAGCACTCCATTTTGTCCAGCGACCTCGGCCAGCCGTTCAACCCCCCGGTCGAGGACGGGCTGGCCCTCTTCGCCGACCGCCTCCTCGAGGCGGGCTTCAAAGAGGACGAGGTGCGGACCATGGCCGTCGACAACTCGCGCTTCGTCGCGATTTAAAACCATTTGATCGTACGGCTGGGCGGCGCACCCAACCGCAGGTGCCGCGCACCTCGCCTTCGGCCGGCTCCCGTCTCCGAAACTTTCGGCTAGAGCACCGATATGTCGCGGCTCGTTTTCGGCACAGCCTGCGCGCAAATGGTGGAGAGGACGCTTTGAACAGGCATTATCTCCGGCGGCTCTTTCGCGTGCCTTCCGGAAGTTGTTGACAGCACGGAACGGCCCACCCAATACTGATTCATCGATGTACTTCATCGTGAGGGGCCGTGCTGGTTCCACCCCCGGTCACGCCCTTCTTTCCACCGCTCCCAGGAAGGATGCACGCGCGTGAATTCCCCGAAGCGTCGCGGGCGTACCCGTTTGAGGCTCCTGATCAGTGCCGCCAGCGCCGTCCTGCTGGCCGCCGCCTCGGTATCGCTCTCCGGAGTGGCCAATGCCGAGGCCGATCGCACGGTCACCTCCAACACCACCGGCACCCACAACGGCTACTTCTTCTCGTACTGGAAAGACAACGGCAACGTCACCATGACGCTGGGCGCCGGCGGCAGCTACAGCGTCTCGATGAACGGCATCAACAACTCCGTCGTCGGCAAGGGCTGGAAGCCCGGCTCGTCGCACACGGTGAACTACTCGGGCTCGTTCAACTGCGGCGGCAACTGCTATCTGGCCCTGTACGGCTGGACCACGAACCCGCTGATCGAGTACTACGTCGTCGAGAACTTCGGCAACTACAACCCGAGCACCGGCGCCCAGCGGCTCGGCTCGGTGACCACCGACGGCAGCACCTACGACATCTACCGCACCCAGCGGGTCAACCAGCCGTCCATCATCGGCACCGCGACGTTCTACCAGTACTGGAGCGTCCGCCAGCAGCACCGCACCGGCGGCACCATCACCACCGCCAACCACTTCAACGCCTGGCGCAACCTCGGCCTGAATCTGGGCAGCCACGACTACCAGATCATGGCGACCGAGGGCTACCAGAGCAACGTCAGCTCCAACATCACGGTCAGCGAGGGCTCGAACCCGACCCAGCCGACCACGCCGCCCACCACCCCGCCGACGACCCAGCCCACCACGCCGCCCACCACACCCCCCACCTCCAACCCGGGTGGCGGCGGCTCGTGCCGGGTGACCGACGCGGTGAACGCGTGGAACAACGGCCTGACCGACAACATCACCATCACGAACACCAGCTCGTCGCCGATCAACGGCTGGAGCTTGCGGTTCAACCTGGCCTCCGGCCAGAACATCACGTCCGGTTGGAACGCCACGTACTCCCCGTCGAGCGGGACGGTGACGGCGACCAACGTCAGTTACAACGGCTCCATCCCACCGGGCGGCACGACCACCATCGGCTTCCAGGCCACCCACAACGGAAACGGCGCCGGCCCCAGCGGCTTCAGCCTCAACGGCGCAGCCTGCAGCTGACGCAACGTGCCGGGTCGGGCCTCCGGACCGACCCGGCACCCCCGTCAGGCGCGCGCCCTCGCCTTCCCACTGACTGACCCGGCGTCCGTCCGGCGCGCGGCCTTCGGGCCTCCCCCACGCCGCATTCGTCCGCGCCCGGCCGTCGTCACCGGCCCAAGCGCGCGTCACGCCCATGCGCGGCGGCCACGATCGACAGGATGCCCGCCACGATGACGGGAAGCCCGATCGACAGAATGCCCACCACGCCCAGACCCAGCAACACCACACCCGACGCGACCAGCGCCGCCCGCCGTCGCCCACCCACCGCGCCGTACGCGGCCAACAGCGCCCCCGCGGCCAGCCCCGCGAGAAACCAGACCGCCGGCGGATCGGCCAGCATCACATAGACGACCAGCATCGCGAAAACAATGGCGGCCGACGCAGCGGCCATCAGCCGCACGAAGGTCATGCCTCATCGTGGCCTCTCCCGCCCCGCCTGGCGAGACGCCCGGGCCGGGAAGTTACATAGGTTCTATGCATTGAAGCTATGTACCGGTATCGTCGCATCATGGAAGACCCCCTCGTCGCCGACGCGGGCATGATGCGACTGCTCGCCCACCCGCTGCGCATGCGCATCGTCGGATCGCTCCGCGTCGACGGCCCCGCGACCTCGGCGATCCTGGCCCGGCGGCTCGAGACCGACACCGGTCAGACCAGCCACCACCTCCGCCTGCTCGCCCGGCACGGCCTGGTCGAAGAGGCACCCGAGCACGGCAAGGGCACGCACGGCCGGGAACGCTGGTGGAAGGCCGTGCACGACTCCACACTGTGGTCCGATCTGGGCGTCGGTGGCGCCGAAGCCCAGGCGGCCGTGCAACGAACGGCCCGGGCGGTCTGGGATCGGACGATCGACGCCTTCTTCGCCCAGGTCGCCGCGCAGAAGTGGAGCGAGGACTGGCAGCGGGCTGCGGCCAGCTCCGACTACGTCCTCCGCACCACCCCCGAGCGGCTGGAAAGCCTCAACGCCGAGATCGAGCGGCTGATCCGCGAAGCCGACATCGGCGATTCGACCGCGGCGGATGCCGCTTCGGACGCGGAAACCGTCATCGTGGTCTTGCACTCGTACCCGCATCGGCCGCCCGGATGACCAGCCTCTGGCGCAACCGCGAGTTCAACCTCCTCTGGACCTCGCAGTCATTGTCCGACCTCGGCGACGGCGTGGCCGCCCTGGCGCTCTCGCTGCTCGTGCTCGCCCAGACCGGCTCCCCCGTCAGCGCGGGCCTGGTCGGCACCGTCGCCCTCGCCGGCCGGCTCGTCTTCCGGGTGCCGGCCGGCGTGCTCGCCGACCGCTTCGACCGGCGTCGCGTCATGGTGGTCTGCGATCTGGTCCGGCTGACCGGCTTCACCGCGCTGACGATCGCGGTCGTCACCGACCCGGGCGGGCCTTGCACTGATCGTGTCGGTCGCGCTGGTCGACGCCGCGGCCGGCGCGTTGTTCGGTACGGCGGAGGACGCCGCCCTGCGCAGCATCGTCCCGATCACCCAGTTGCCGACGGCGGTGGCGCGCAATGAGGCCCGCTCGTACGGAGCGTCGCTGGCCGGCCCGCCGCTGGGCGGTTTCCTGTTCGGCCTGGGTCATGCCGTTCCGTTCCTCGGCAACGCCATCTCCTACGTCGTCTCGCTGGGCGCTGTCTCGCTTGTCCGGCGGCCGCTCCAGGCCGTACGCGAAGAATCGCCCCAGCCCTATGGCGCCGCCCTGGCCGAGGGCGTCCGGTTCGTCTTCACCAACCCGTTCCTGCGCGCGCTTCTCCTGGTGGCCGCCCCGTTGAACTTCGCCATCGGCGGCATCCTCTTCACCTTGATCGTCGCCCTCCAGCGGGCCGGCACCACGCCGGCCGTCATCGGCCTCACGGAGACGATCGTCGCCGCCGGCGGCCTGCTGGGAGCCGTCTTCGCCCCGGCGATCCAGAGCCGCCTGAGCATGCCCGTCCTGATCCGCTGGATCTGCTGGACCGCCGCCGTGCTCCTGGCCCTCTCCGCCCCGCTCGCCTCGACCATCGCCGCCGCCATCCCGCTCGGCGTCACCGTCTTTCTGGGCCCGGCTTGCAACGCCGCACTCTTCGGCTTCCAGGCCGCCCTCACTCCCGACCGCCTGCAGGGCCGCGTCATCAGCATCGTGATGGTCGTGGCGACCTCGATGGCCGCGGCCGCCCCGATCCTGGCCGGCGTCGTTGTCACCGCCTGGTCCGCCGCAGCCGCGATCCTGTTCTTCGCCGCCGCCGTGCTGGTCTCCGCCCTGACGGCGACCTTCAGCAACGGCATCCGCCGGGCGGGCGCGCGGCGGTCAGGCGTTGAGGTAGGCGAGGACGGCCAGGACCCGCCGGTTGTCGTCGTCGGACGGGGGCAGGTCGAGCTTGGTGAAGATGTTGTTGATGTGCTTGCTCACCGCTTTCTCGGTGACGAACAGCTTGGCGGCGATCGCGGCGTTGGAGCGTCCCGCGGCCATCTCGCCCAGGACCTCCCGCTCGCGGGTGGTCAGCACGTCGAGCGGCCGGCTGCGGGCCAGCAGGCGCGCCACGACCTCGGGATCCATCACGGTGCCGCCCTCGGCCACCTGGTGGACGGCATCGACGAACTGGGCGACGTTCGAGATGCGGTCCTTCAGCAGGTAGCCGACGCCGCCGACCCGGTCGCCGAGCAACTCCCGGGCGTACAGGGCCTCGACGTGCTGGGAGAGCACCAGCACCGGCAGGCCGGGGATCTCGGTGCGGGCGGCGATCGCGGCCTGGAGGCCCTCGTCGGTGAAGGTGGGTGGGAGGCGGACGTCGATGACCGCCACATCCGGCTTGTGGGCGATCAGCGCGGGCAGCAATGACGGGCCGTTGTCGACGGTGGCGACCACCTCGAAGTCGAAGGCCTCCAGCAGGCGGGTCAATCCGTCCCGGAGGAGAGCATGGTCTTCGGCGATGACAACGCGCACGGCAGCTCCATGGTCACGGTGGTCGGTCCGCCCGGCGGGCTGGACAGCGCCATAGTGCCATCGAATGCGGCCAGTCGGCGCTGGATGCCGCGCAGCCCGGTGCCGCGGGCGGGGTCGGCGCCGCCGTGACCGTCGTCGCCGACCTCGAGGAAGAGCCGATCGTCGCCGCGTTTGATGCAGACATACGCAAACGTCGCGCCGCTGTGGGCGGTCGCGTTGGCCAGGGCCTCGGCGATCGCGAAATACGCCGCCGACTCGACCGGCGTGTCGAGCCGCTCGGTCACGTCCGAGTCGACGCTGGTGGGCACGCGCAGGTTGAGCGCGAGCGCCCGCACCGCGCCGTCGAGCCCGCGCTCGGCCAGCACCGGCGGATGGATGCCGCGCACCAGATGGCGCAGCTCGACCAGGGCGGCGGTGCTCACCTCGCGCGCCTCGGCGAGCAACTGCCGGGCGGTCGCCGGGTCGCGCTCGACCATCTCCTCGGCGAGGCCGATCGTCATGCCGAGCGAGACGAGCCGGGCCTGGGCGCCGTCGTGCAGATCGCGCTCGATGCGGCGCAGCTCGGCGGCCTGGGCGTCGACCGTGTCGGCCCGGGTGACGGTCAGCTGGGTGACCCGCAGGCGCAGCTCGGCGTTGCGCGTGGGCGCCAGGAACAGCCGCGCGAACAGGGCGTCGACGCGGCGCAGGTAGGGCGCGACGGCCAGGCCGATGGCCAGGAACAGGGCGCCCTGGGGCAGCGAGAGGAAGCCCTCGCTGACGCTCTGGATCGGCCAGATCACGCCGTAGCCGTACTCCCCCGTGCCCAGCCAGATCCACAGTGGAATCAAGAGGATGCCCTGCACGCCGTAGAGCGGGATGAGCAGCGAGCCGAAGCCGAGCGCCAGGCCGACGACCGCGCCCGGCAGCAGCCACGCGAAGTCGCGCCAGGTGGCCGGGTCGGTGATGATCCAGCGGAAGGCGCCCCAGCCGACCGGGAGCACCTTTTCCGGCCGCGGACGATAGGGCCGGTCGATCGGCACGCCCGACCAGCGGCCCACGTGCCGGCCGACGTCGGCCCGCAGCCGGACCAGCCGGGCGACCAGCGGCACCAGCACCAGCCCGAAGCCCAGCACCGGCGTCAGGACCAACGCGAGGACGAAGAGCACGAACAGCGCGAAATTGGTGATCGACAGGGCGATCGCGAGCGCGCCGCCGGCCACCGCCCGCAGCCCGTCGCGCATCCAGTCCCTGGTCTCCATCCCCCCATCGTGACCGAAGACCCGCAAGAACGCGGTAGGGCTAGCACTACTCCCAGAAGTAGACCTGGCATTCCTGACTCCAACCCGCCCCTCCGGAAGCCTTGAGCCATGACGACAATGGCAGTGCGGCCGCGGGCGGCCGGGAGCGACTTCGCGGAGCTGGGCCGGCGCATCAACGCGGCCGGCCTCCTGCAACGGCAGCCGGTCTATTACGCGGTGCGGCTGAGCCTGGTGGCCGCGGCCCTGATCGGCGGCTGGGCGGCGTTCTTCGTGATCGGGTCCTCCTGGTGGACGGTCGCGGTGGCGGTCTTCCTCGCCGTGGTGTTCGCCCAGATCGCCCTGGTCGCCCACGACCTCGCCCACCGCCAGGTCTTCCGCACCAACACGCCGAGCCGCCGCGCCGGCCTGATCGCGGGCAACCTCGGGATCGGCATGTCCTACGGCTATTGGATGGACAAGCACACCAAGCACCACGCCAACCCCAACCACGACGACCTCGACCCCGACGTCGGCCCCGGCGTGCTGGTGTGGAGCCGCGAGGCGGCCCAGGGCAAGGGATTCCTCACCAAATACCAGGCGTATTTCTTCTTCCCGCTGCTCACCCTGCTCGGCCTGTCGCTGCGAAAAGACAGCATCCGCGCGCTGCTCGACGGCACGGTCAAACGCCGCCGCACCGAGGGCCTCCTGCTGGCGATCCACCTGATCGCGTACGTGTCGGCGCTGCTCGCCGTGCTGAGCCCGCTTCAGGCGCTGGCCTTCTTCGTCGTGCACCAGGCGCTGTTCGGGGTCTATCTCGGCCTGACCTTCGCCCCCAACCACAAGGGCATGCCGCACCCCGACGGCTCCGAGGACTTCCTCCGCAAGCAGGTGCTGACCTCCCGCAACGTGCGCGGCAGCCGCTTCGTCGACGCCGCGCTGGGCGGCCTCAACTACCAGATCGAGCACCACCTGTTCCCCGCCATGCCGACGCCCAACCTGCGCAAGGCCCAGCCCATCGTTCAGCAGTTCTGCGAGGAGACCGGAGTGTCCTACGAGATGACGTCCCTGACCGACTCCTACGCCCAGGCCTTGCGCCACCTGCACGAGGTAGGCGCCGACCTCCGCCGGCCCAGGTCATAGCGCCACCTCCGCCGGGCCAGGCCATAACGCCGGCCCCCGCCGGGCCAGGCCATGGCGCCAGCCTCCGCCAGGCCAGGCCAGGCCGGGGCTCCAGCCGTGGCCCAGCACCGCACGCCAGGGTCACCCGCCCCGCCGCAGGTGCCCACCCGCGCCAGCCACGCCAGCGCATCCCGCCACCTGCGGCGCGGCGCGACCCAACGCGACACGGCCCCCGGCGGCGCTGCGTGGTCGGCGCGGTCGGCGAAGCGCGGCGCGGTCGGCGCAACGCGGCACGGTCGGCCCGGCGCGGCACGGTCGGCGCAACGCGGCGCGGTCGGCCCGGCGCGGCGCGGTCGGCCCGGCGCGGCGCGTGCGGCACGGCCCGGCGCGGGCAGCGAGATCCGCAACGCCCAGCGCGACACGGCGGAGCACCTCGTCAGCAGGCGCGGCCGACGCCGTCGCAAAGACCTGCTACCTGCTCGGCGTGTCCACCCGCCGGATGGACCAGTTCATACGCAGCCGTGACCGAGGGCGGCGCCTACCGATGGGCGATGGACCGACGCGACGGCGGCGCAGGTGTTCGCGGGGTGTGCGGTCCGGGTGCGTAGCAGCCGGATCCCGCGGCCGGCTGACGAGCGCCGAAAGGGGGACAGTCCGAGGGTCTGGCCACTAGGGACAGGCGGCGTACTGATGACGGCGGCCCGGGGCTGGGTGGGAGGCCCAGAGCGAGGCATCCGTACGGCTGGACAGCTGCCGCCAGGCCGGTGCGGTCGCCGCGTCGCGTTCCCGGACCGCGCTCAACATGCGGCGCCACAGCTTCGCGGCCTCGTTGCGAGGCACGTGGTGCTGCACGTAGGTGGTCAGCGACGGCAGCATCGCGAGCACGTCCTGCAACTGCAGCGCCGCGTCGGTGCCCGCGGCGTACGCCGCGGCCTCATCGGCTCGCAGTTCCACCGTGCGGTCGTCGCGGGCCGCGATGGCGTTCAGCTTGCGGTGGATCGCGTAGAAAAACAATGCGAGGGTGCCGCCGATGGTCTGCCACAGGAATAGGCCGACGAGGTGGAACCCGATGCCAGTGTCCATCGCCGACACCAGTGGCGGGCGAACCAGCCGCCCGAGCCGGCCGAAGGTGGTACGAGCCGGCTGAGTCAGCAGCGAGCGCCGCGCATCGAAGTGCTTGAGATGGCCCAGCTCGTGGCCGATCAGTGCGACCACCTCCTGCGGACCCAAGGCCAGCAGCAGCGGCACGCCGAGCACCATGACCCGCTGCCGGCGCAGGACCCCGGTGTCGACCACGCTTGCGTTCCAACGGAAGTCGAACAGCAGCATGTCCGGTTTCGGCGTGCCGGTCTCGGTGGCGATCCGGTCGATCAGCATGTCCAGGGTGGGTCGTTCGCCGGGGCGCAGCCGATAGCTGTTCTTGAGCATCGGCTTGAGCCGGGCGAGGCGGGGCCGGATCAGCACCGCGAGGCCGATCAGCAGCAGGCCGAAGACCAAGGGGAAGAACGGGCCGCCCACGACGACCAGCCACAGACCGGTCACGGCCAGAACCATCATGGACAGCAGCAACACGGCGGAGACGGCCCCCAGCAGAACGAAGCCGTCGCGGGTCACCGGCGACGGTGCGGCCGATCGGGCCAGCAACATGTCGGACCGGTAACCGGCGCGTTGGTCAGCAAGGCGGATTCGGGCCCAGAACCAGCTGATGACGCTGTTCAACGCGATGACCACGCAGGCATGGAAGTCCCAGCTCCGGGTCCAGCCAGCAGGACACGTTCCCGCATACTGGCCAGGTGTCGCGGAACATGGGACGATCCGCCCATCAGATGGGACGGCAGCCGGGAATACCGGTTATGTCCGACGATAGTTGATCACAGATGGCCAAGGTTGAAGAGTTCCCGTCGGGCCGCAACCGCAGCTCATCAAGATCAGCGCGCCGCGGCACCCGGGACGAGCCGACACCGGAGAACGCGGCCACCACCGGCACCGCAACCGGCCGCACCCACGGCGACCACGCACGACCCCGGCAACGCCCCGGCAACCGGCGACACCCACGCCGACCACGCGCGACCCAGGCAACCGGCGACCACGCGCGACCCCGGGCCACGACAACGGAAGTGGCGAGAAATCAGACCCCCGCCCCCAAGGGTATTTAGCAATGGGATAAGGCCGGCTCATCCGGCCGCGCCCGTTCCGCCGCCTTCATCGCCGGGGCACATGCCGCTATCGCCGAACATCTGGCCCGCGACACCTGATCCTCTCGCGTTACGGCTCGACATCAGCCTCCCGGATGAAGTTCCCTTGCTCACCTACCACGACCTCGACAACTACCTCTCCCCTTGGTCCCGAAGCTCACTGCGCGTACCGGGCGCCAGTTCGTCTCGGTGTGGGCAACCAAGCGGCATGCGCCGACATCCGCAGTCGCGGTATGCCAAACCCAGACGACTCGCGACCCCTGGCGGGTCGTACTCGTTTGAGGTGAGCACGACGACCGCCACCGGTAGTACCGCCTTCAAGGAACAGATTCGAGATCAGATCAGCGTGGAGCGTCCCCTGCCTGCCGGCGGTGTCGCCCTGCAGCTTGCGTTCGTAGTCGGGCCCCGTCGCGCGTGGCCGAACCTCTGGAAGGCCACGATCGACTCCCTCGCCTCCGTGCTCGGCCGCGACGCCGGAGCCGAGCATGGAATGTGCGCGACGGTCGTATAACAAACCTCGGGCTGCACTGCGTCGTCAACGGGGACGCGGGCCACCGCGTGATCATCGCGATCCGAGCCAGCACGGTCGGCCGGTAGACACCGTCGTCAAGCGCCGATACGCAACTCGACCGGCAACGCCAACGATCGCAAGATTGGGACGGCACGACCAGCCGGAATCGAGCGTTGTCAGCGGCAAATCCGGACGTCCGGGGCGCAGGAAGAACGGCTAGATTCCGGCAGTCCCGGCGAACACGCGCACAGCAGGTGGAACCCCAGTTTGAGCCCGGGTCTCGAGCAGGTATTGGAGGGCTCGTTCGAGTCGTTGAGGGTCGTCGGCGAGTTGGCCGAGGGCGGAGTTGCATCGGGTGCACAGCAGTCCGCGCGTGCAGTTGCCGCAGGTCGGGTTCTTCGGGGTCGGCTTGTGCGGGCAGCAGTTGTGGTCGTGGTCGACGCACCAGGGCCAGTCCGGTCGGCCTTTGTGCGGATCGTGGCCCGGCTGCCGCAGGCAGATCGGGCAGCGGCCGTTCTGTACGGCGAGGAGCTCTCGGTAGCGCTGCTCGGTCAGCTGATATCTGCGATCGCGGTATTCCATGGTTCGACCAACATAGTCCGCCGCGGATGGCCCAGTTCGCCAGTAGCACAGCCGATGGTCGGCCGGTTGAGCGGCGGCTACGACACTGGGTGCAGTCCCCACCGGCATCTGGGCGACGACCCGTTCCAGACGGACGAGAGCGCCTATTCGTCCCAGCTCGCGCGGATCGCGGCAAATCAGTGTTTTGATGAGGAATGTCAGCAACCCGTTGATAGCTACTTGCTGGAGAACCTGCGCAAATGGCGGGCGGCTGTGTGGTCACCTGATTCAGCGGCGCGCCGGACTTCTTCTACTCGACCGTGCTCGAGCAGCACGGTCAGGCGGCGTGCATGGGCCAGACTGGCTTCGTCCGGATGCTGGTCCGCCCACTCCTGGAGAGCAGCAAGCGCGTCGTCCACACGACCGAGATCCTTGAGGTAGTACACAAGCCACATGACGTCATGGCCGGCAGCGATCTCGCGGCGAAGTTCGTCCTCCCGACCCTGGCGGCTCAATGCCTCCATGAGGGTGGCGCCGGCGCGATCGTCCCCCGCTTCCTGCATTGCCCGCAATTCGTCGAGCCGGTCAGCATCGACCAGAATCTCGAAGAAGGCGATGGCGGAGCACCTGTCACCGGCACCGGCTCGGCGTCGTAGCTCGGCCTCGTCGTCGGCGAGACGAAGCTCGCGCATCGTTCGATCGCACAACCGCTCGGCGGCCTCGTCTTCGTGGACGGCATACCGGTGCGCGGCGCCGTAGTAGGACCAATCCCTCACCGCGGCATCATGCCACTGGACGTACCGCCTGGGGTTGTTCGCTCATCGGTAGGCTAAAACACCCGTACATCGGCACGACCGTCCGTCGGGTGCACGTGCCACATGACGAATATCTTCGGGATGCACTTGCCGACCCTTTCGAGATCCGAGCGGGAGAGACTGGCTCAAGGCGAGGTGAAAGCTGCTCGACTAACTGGATCGCCTCGCCGGTCCCGGGGCCTGGCCGCCGCGCTGGTGACAACGCGTGATCGCTCTGGGCAGCGCATCCGCGATGACAGCGGCAAATGAGCAGTGCGGATCTGGGGTGAAGTCGAATCCGCATTATCGGTCTGCCTTGCTCGCCGAAGAATCATCAATGAGCTCATTCGCGAATATGCCAACTGAGCTGGACTCGACGGCACCCGCCAAATGAATTACGGCGAAAAGGACCATATCGACACATTCGTAGAGCTTTGTGTCAATGTGGTGGCGCAGCGATGAGGCGGCGTGGCAGAATCGAGATCGTCAATCGAGATCCATCGTTCCGCCGGTGAACGATCCCCTGCCGCGGATAGGCTGTACGGCACGCGAGATCGGCAACGGCGCCGGGCAGGATTCGACGCTGTGACCGTAGGCCAAGACGGATCGCAGGCTGGTTTAAGAGGCGGGAGTGGCAGTGACCGACTCAACGACCGACCCATCTTGGTCCAATGCGACCTGGCGCAAGAGCTCTCGGAGTGGCGGCTCAGGCAATTGCGTCGAAGTGGCCTTTCTTAACAAGAGGGTAGCGTTTCGCGATTCGAAGGATCCCACCGGACCGATTCTGGTCTTCACCAACGAAGAGTGGAGATCGTTTATTGCCTGGGTCAGAGAAGGGGCTCCAGAGCATTCACCGTGAGCTAAATGCTGAGGCCTTAGCGCATCTCCTCAATGAGAGGCCCTAGAAAGGCTGGCAGTTCTTCACGGGCAGTCGCCACATCCTCAAGTCGATAAAATTCATCCTTGTAGCGAGCGATCACGTCGGTTCCTTCGCGCGTCGTAACGTTAGTCGACCGATTGTCAAGAAAAAGCAATTCATCATCTTCCGGGAACTCGAGCATCGCAAAGCTTCCTTGCATTCCGAAATGGATACCCTTCCGAAAGGGGACGATCTGGATGCTGACGCGCGGATTCGCTGCTAATTCCTGCAGTCGAACTAGCTGCCGCATCATGATCCGCCCGTCCCCAGGCTTTGCGCCAACCCACCTTCGAACCGCGGATTCATCGATGATGAAGAACATTTCGGGAGGATCGTCTCTATCCAGCACCACAGTCTGGCGGAGCAGCCGCGCCTCGGTCTGGCGCTCAATGTCACGCTCAGTCGTGTCAGGCGTCGAGAAGGCGCGGTTGACCATCCGGGCGTACTCCTCCGTCTGAAGGAGGCCAGGGATCCAAAACGTCTCCACCTGTCGCACCAATGAGGCCGATGCCTCGTAGCTCAAATGTAACTGATCAGGTCGGTCGTTTGGGGCCGGTTTGATCTTGGTGGGGTTGTTGGGCAAGATGTCCGGGTGCCTGACGTGCCGTCCATCGTGGAGTTGCTGGAGCGGCTTGTCGCGTTGGAGAAGGCC
>NZ_JBHTBJ010000038.1:0-67665 GCF_042664765.1 Paractinoplanes rhizophilus
GCCGGGCCACCGGGCCGCCGCGCCCACCGGGCCGCCGGACTGCCGGGCCGCCGGACTGCCGGGCCGCCGGACTGCCGGGCCGCCGGACTGCCGGGCCGCCGGACTGCCGGGCCGCGGACGGCCCGGTGTTGCAGCGGGCCGGGGCGCGGCGGCGAGGGCGGCGCGTCTGTGGTTGGGGGCGGTGCCCGCCTCGTACGGAAAATGGGGTTGATCCTGGGTTCGGATCCGCTCGCGGTGGGCATTGCGGTTACCGGTCGTAGTCGCACGTGGCGGGCACGTTGGCGTGCGCGGACCTCACCGTTTGTCCCGGAGGAAGCCTTTGTCCCGGAGGAAGCTGCGATGAAGTCAGGCCACAGCACCGACGATGACCGTCCGCGGGGCGGCACGCCCACGGCCGCCGCGCCCGAGTCGGCGGAGGCCGCCGAAGCCCGTGCCCGCGGCGCCGAGGATTACGACGTCGCGGCGGCGACGACCACGGATGTCGGCGAGGAGGGCAAATTGCCGTCACCCCCCGGGGTGCCGCCGTCGGCCGGGCCCGACTCGCCGACGCAGCTGCGGGGCAAGGGGTGGTTCGCCGCGTTCAAGCGGACGTTCGGGCAGTTCTCGGACGACAACGTCTCGGACTGGGCGGCGGCGCTGACCTACTACGGCGTGCTGTCGATCTTTCCGGGGGCGCTGGTGCTCGTGTCGGTCCTCGGGCTGCTGGGCTCGAGCGGCCGGAACACCGTGCAGGACACGATCAACGAGCTGACCACCAACCAGCAGATGCGTGAGCTCGTCGACACCGTGCTCACGCAGGTCAACGAGTCGGGCGCGGCCAGCGTCACGGCGATCATCGGTCTCGTGCTGGCGTTCTGGTCGGCGTCCGGGTACGTCGCCGCGTTCATGCGGGCGTCCAACGTCGTCTATGACGTGCCGGAGGGCCGGCCGATCTGGAAGACGCTGCCGATCCGGGTCGGCGTCACCGCGGTCGTCGGGGTCATGCTGATCGCCTCGGCCTTCATCGTGGTCTTCACCGGCGATCTGGCGCGCGTGGTCGGCGAGAAGCTCGGTTTCGGCGGCGTCGCCGTGACGGTGTGGAACGTCGCCAAGTGGCCGGTGCTGGTGGTGCTGGTCAGCTTGATGTTCGCGATCCTCTACTGGGCCTCGCCCAACGCCAAGACCGGCGGGTTCCGCTGGGTGAGCCCGGGCGGGATCTTCGCGGTGGTGCTGTGGCTGGTGGCGTCCGGCGCGTTCGCGATCTACTTGGCGAACTTCGCGAACTACTCGAAGACCTACGGCACGCTGGGCGGCGTCATCGCGTTCCTGGTGTGGCTGTGGATCACGAACATCGCCATCCTGATGGGCGCCGAGCTCGACGCCGAACTGGAACGCGGGCGCGCGATCGCGGCGGGCCACGACCCGGGCGAGGAGCCGTTCCTCGAGCTGCGCGACACCCGCAAGCTCAAGAAGCACGACGACACCTGACGGCCGGCCGGTCATTTGCAGAGCATCTTGCTCATGCGGCGGCCGGCCACGGTCAGGCCGAAGGCCAGCATCGCCAGCAGGTAGAGGACGTCCAGCGCCTGCAGCGGGCGCACCGGGCCGAGGCTCAGCGCCCGGGTCAGATCGACCGAACGGTAGAGCGGTGTCACCTCGATCAGCCAGCGGACCGGTGCGGGATAGGCCGTGGGCGGAACGAACGTGCCGGAGAACAGGAACAGGGCGAACTGGGCCGAGGCGATCAGGTCGAAATCCTGCCAGCTGCGGATGATCGTGGACGTGGCCATGCCGAGCGCGCCGAACGAGAAGCCGACCAGGATCGTCGCGGGCAACATCGCGGCCGCGCGGGCGGCCGAGGTCAGGTCGAGGGCGACCATGATGACCAGGAACGCGGCCGAGTACAGCACGCCGCGCACCATCGCCCACGCCAGCTCGCCGAGCGCGATCTCGATCGGCCGGATCGGCGTGGCGAGCATGCCCTCGTAGAGGCGCATGAACTTCATCTTGCCGAAGAAGTTGAACGTGGTCTCCGACAGTGCCCCGGACATCGCCGCGGCCGCGAGCATGGCCGGCGCGACGAACTCCGCGTAGCCGACCAGGCGGCCGTCGGGCAGCCGCAGGTCGCCGATCAGCCCGCCCACGCCGACGCCGATCGAGAACAAATAAAGCACCGGCTCGAGGAAGCCGGAGAGCATCACCACCCAGTACGCCGAGCGCAGGCAGTTGATGTTGCGCTCGGTCACCGACGCCGCGCGCCGGCCCATCCCCTCGAAGGCGACCAGGCGGGGCAGAACCAGGGCCAGCATGTCAGACCACCAACCGACGACGGAACCGGGAATGGGCGAGCCACCAGCCCAGCGCGCACCAGGCCAGCAGGTAGAGCAGGTGGCACAGGCCGAGCCATCCGGGCGACCGCCCGAGCATGGCGTCGCGGCTCAGATCGACGCCGTGCCACAGCGGCAGTGCCCAGGCCACCCAGCGCAGCACCGCCGGCAGCGCGTCGACCGGGAAGAAGACCCCGGAGAACAGCGACATCGGCAGGATCGCGAACCGCAGCAGGATCGCCAGATAGCTGTCGCTGGTGACCCACGAGCTGTAGGCGATCGTCGGCGCGGCCACCGCGCAGCCCACCAGCACCGACACCACCAGCGTGAGCGGCGCCCACCACGAGCGCACCGCACCGAACAGCACCGCCACCCCGAGGAACGCGGTGGCGCTGAGCAGGATCCGGAACAGCATGAACGCGAGGTGACCGCCGAGGATGTCGGCCACCCGCAGCGGCGCCGCGGCCTGCGCGAAGTAGACCTTGAGCCACTCGAAGTAGCTCAGCACCGGCCAGGTCGCCTCGCCGATCGCGGCCTGCACCGCGGTCGACGCGATCAGCCCGGGGACGATCCAGTCCAGATAGGGCACTCCCTCGACGCCACCCGACACGTACGCCCCGACGCCCACCCCGAAGCCGAGCATCGTCAGCAACGGCAGGACGAGTGTGGACAGTGCGCTCGACCGCCAGGTGCGCCGGTAGTTGACCAGGTGGTACTCCAGAACGTAAGCGCCGGGCGTCATCGCGTTGTCCCCAAGGTCGCGGCTGAGTTACCGTTAAGGTCGGACATCTTGGCGGCGAAACCTTCCGAGTCGGCGGTTTGGGTGTCCGAACCCGAGAGGGTCGTGTCGCTCCCGCCCCGGAGCTCTTCCCGGGGCGGGAGTCTCTTTTCCGGGGCTCTCGCCCGCGCGTGGGGTCTCGTTTCGCTGACCATCTGGGCGGGGCTCATCAGTCCACCAGCGTCCGGCCCGTGAGGTGCAGGAACACGTCCTCCAGGCTGCTGCGGCGCACCAGCACGCTGGCTGGCGTCAGCGACCGCCGCTGCACCTCGGCGGCGGCCTCGTCGCCGTCGGCGACATACAGCAGGATCCGGTCGGGCAGCACCTCGAGGCGCTCGCCGAGGCCCGCGAGCTTCCCCGCATACGGCTCCTGGGACTCGGCGGCGAACCGCAGCTCGACCACCTCGCGCGTCGAATACCGCTCGATCAGGGCACGCGGCGAGCCCTCGGCCACGATGCGGCCGGCGTCCATCACCACGAGCCGGTCGCACAGCTGCTCGGCCTCGTCCATGTAATGGGTGGTCAGCACCAGCGTCACGCCCTGCTGCTTGAGCCGGAACAACCGCTCCCACACCAGGTGCCGCGCCTGCGGGTCGAGGCCCGTGGTGGGCTCGTCGAGCAGCACGATCTCGGGTTCGTTCACCAGGGCGCGGGCGATCGTCAGCCGCCTTTTCATCCCGCCGGAGAGCGGCTCGACCTTGCTCTCGGCGCGCTCGCTCAGCTGCACGAACTCGAGCAGCTCGGCGGCGCGGCGGCGGGCCACCTTGCGCGGGATGCCGAAGAAACGGGCATAGGTCGTCAGGTTTTCCCGGACATTCAGCTCGATGTCCAGATTGTCCAGCTGGGGGCACACGCCGAGCCGGGCGCGGATGCGCGGGCCGTCGCGCTGCGGATCGAGCCCGAGGATGCGCAGCACCCCGCCCGACGGCGGCGACACACACCCGATCATGCGCATGGTCGAGCTCTTGCCCGCGCCGTTGGGCCCGAGGAACCCGAACGCCTCGCCGGGCCGCACGTCGACGTCGATGCCGTCGACCGCGGTGAAGTCGCCGAACCGCTTGACCAGACCACGCGCGTGAATGAGGGAGTCGTTGTCCACGCCGACGACCCTAGGCCGCGGGTACGACAAAAAACTCAGTCGCTCGGCGAGGCCGCTCCCTGCGCCGCCGACACCAGCTCGCCGGTCAGCTCGACCACCGCCGAGAGCGTCACCGGCGTGCCCGAGTCGTAGCGCACCGCCCAGCTGAGGCCGTCGTGACCGGGCACCCGGCGGCCGACCACGCGCACCCCGCCGGTGTTCAGCGGATGATGCGCCGTGTACCCCACCGACTTGGTCACCCGGGCCCGCACCTGCTCGGGCAAGTCACCGGGCTCCAGCAGCAGGAAACCCACCACCGGGCCGTCGACCAGCACCGCGTAGTCGTCGCGCACCTCGGCCACCTCGGCCGGCGTGATCCGCAGTTCCCGCCCTGACCACGCGGCCTTGTGAATCTCGTGCCAGCCCAGTCGTCTCATGGTTTTCATTCCGGGGTTTTCCGCCGCGGGTCGGCTCAGACCGTCCGGCAACCACAGCCCCAGGTTCGTGGCCACCAGCGCCCCGTCCGGCGCGGACACCGGCGCCCAGGCCAGCACCCGCTCCTCCGGATCGAGCGCGGGGCGCAATGAAGCCGGCAGCTTCGGCCGCCGTCGTAACCAACTCACAGTCCACCTGCCGCCTGTTCGCGCAACGCGCGCGCCTGCTGTTCCAGCGAGAAGAGCTCCCCGGCCAGGGCCAGGTACTCATCCTTGTGCACCACCGGGTTGAGCCGCTGGACCTTCGACTTCAGATCACGGATCCGGGTGGTCACCGAGCCGGCCTGGAGCCGGGCGAGGGTGACCTGCACGTACCGCGGGTCGACCACGCCGTCCACGCGCAGCGGCTCCACCGCCAGTTCCGAGATCAGGCCCTGGCCGGCCAGGTCGTCGCAGGCGTCGCGCACCTTCTCGATCCACACCACCCCGCCGGACGACGCCGACGACACGCCGCCCGCCGCCCCGATCGCCGACCGGATCGCCCGGTACACGCCGTCGCCGTAGTCCTCGGGACCGACCGTGTCGAACATCGGGCCGGCCAGCACCGGCTCCTGCAGCGCGAGCTTCAGCGATTCCCGCTCGACCAGCCGCTGCGGCGCCTCGGCGGCCCGCGCGACCGGCGCGGCCACCGGCTGATCGAGACCCCGCAGGGCCGCGTTCACCGCCCGCTGCACCGGCTCGAGGTCCATCCCCAGGTCGGCGGCGAGCTTCCGCGCGTACTCCGGGCGCTTCTCCCTGTCCTTGATCTTGGCCACCAGGGGGGCGGCCTTGCGCATCGCCTCCACCCGGCCCTCGACGGTGTCCAGGTCGAACCGCGAGATCGTGTGCCGCAGCGCGAAATCCACCAGCGGCTCCCGCCCGGCGATCATGTCGCGCACCGCCAGATCGCCCTTGGCCAGGCGCAGCTCGCACGGGTCCATGTTGTCGGGACTCACCGCGATGAACGTGCGCCCGACGAACCGCTGATCCTCCTCGAACGCCCGCAACGCGGCCTTCTGCCCGGCCGCGTCGCCGTCGAAGGTGTAGATGATCTCGCCGGTGAAGCTGTCGCTGTCCATCAGCAGCCGCCGCAGCACCCCGATGTGGTCGATGCCGAACGCCGTGCCGCAGGTCGCCACCGCCGTCGGCTCGCCCGCCTCGTGACAGGCCATCACGTCGGTGTACCCCTCGACGATCACCGCCCGGCCGCGCTTGGCGATCTCACGTTTCGCCTGGTCGATGCCGTAGAGCACGTGCGACTTCTTGTACAGCGGCGACTCCGGGGTGTTCAGGTATTTCGGGCCGTCGTCGTCGTCGAACAGCTTGCGCGCCCCGAACCCGATGACGTCCCCGGTCAGGTCGCGGATCGGCCACAGCAGCCGCCGCCGGAACCGGTCGATCAGCGACCCCGACCGGGCCGGCTTGGTCAGGCCCGCGGTGTTGAGCTCGTCGGTGGTGAAGCCCTTCTGCCGCAGGTGCTTGGCGAGCGCGTCCCACGAGTCGGGGGCGAAGCCACACCCGTACCGCTCGGCCGCGTCCCGCCCGAACCCGCGCTGCGCGAGAAACTCGCGCGCCTTGCGCGCGCCCGGCGTGGAGAGCTGGTCGCGATAGAACTCGAACGCCGCGACGTGGGCCGCGAGCAGCCGCTGCCGCTGCCCGGTCTGCGGGCGCGGCGCGCTGGGCGAGTTGTCGATGTCGTACCGGAGCTGAATCCCGGCGCGCGACGCGAGCCGCTCGACCGACTCGATGAACGACAGGTGCTCGGCGTCCATCAGGAACTTGATGGTGTCCCCGCCCTGCCCGCAACCGTGGCAGTAGAACACGCCGCGAGCTGGGGAAACCGTGAACGAGGGGGTCTTCTCGTCGTGGAAGGGGCACAGGCCCTTCAGGTTGCCGCCGCCCGCCGGGCGCAGCGTCACCGACTCACTGATGATGTCGGCGATCGACGTCCGGTCGCGGACCAGCGCGATGTCCTCGTCCTTGACCCTGCCCGCCACGGCATACATCCTGCCTCGCGCTACGTCCGCGCCGCCACCAGGGTCCGGTGCCACGCGACGGCGGCGTGGTCGGTGAGCGACGCGACCTGGTCGACCACCACTCTGAGTGCCGCGGCGTCACTCTCGGCGGCCTCGAAGAGAGGCCGGAAGACCACGTCCAGACCCGATGGCGTACGCATCAGCGCGTCCACCAGCTCGACCAGGATCGTCCGCTGCTGCTCGTACCAGTCCTCGGCGGCCCGCGACCGCATCACGTAGCGCAACGCCATGCCCTTCAGCAGCGCGCACTGGTTACGCACAGTGCGCGGCACGATGAGGTCGGCGTCGTATCGCCGGACCGGGCCGGTGCCGTACCGGCTCTGCGTGGCGCCGACCGCGGAGGCGACGAAGCGGCCGGTGAGGACGCTGGTCATCCGTTTGAGAGTGACCTGGGCGCCGTAGGTGCCGTCGTAGCCGGCGACCGAGCTCACCGCGGGGTCGGCGAGCAACTGGTCCAGGGCGGCCGCGAGCGCGTCGGCCGGCTCGTCGGAATAGGTGGCGGCGACGTCGGCGCAGAGCTCGGCCCGCTCGGCCGGGTCGTCGAGCAGCGGGCGCAGCGAGAGGTAGCCGCCGTGCACGCCGTCCTCGACGTCGTGCACGGAGTAGGCGACGTCGTCGGCCCAGTCCATGACCTGCGCCTCCAGGCAGCGGCGCTCGCCGAGGCCACCCGGAAGACCGCGCATCCAGTCGAAGATCGGCCGGTCGTCGGGGTAGACGCCGAACTTGCGGTAGCCGTCCTTGCGCGGCCACGGGTATTTGCTGCACGCGTCGAGGGAGGCGCGGGTGAGGTTGAGCCCGGCGCCGGGGACCTTGGCCTCGAGCCGGGTCAGGACCCGCAGGGTCTGCGCGTTGCCCTCGAAGCCGCCGCACGCCTGGGCGGCCCGGTCGAGGGCGGTTTCGCCGTTGTGGCCGAAGGGCGGGTGGCCGAGGTCGTGGGCGAGACCGGCGACGTCGACCACGTCGGGGTCGCAGCCGAGGCGGGCGCCCATCTCGCGGGAGATCTGGGCGACCTCGAGGGAATGCGTCAGACGCGTACGCAGGAAATCGTCCGACCCGGCCGTGTGCACCTGGGTCTTGGCCGCCAGGCGGCGGAAGCCGGCGGAGTGCAGCACCCGCGCCCGGTCCCGCTGGTAGGGGGTTCGCCCGTATCCGCTGTCCTTGGCCGGTTCGGGAACCCACCGCTGGGCGTCGACCGCCGTCATGATCTCAGCCTAAGCGTCACGTCACCCTTGCCGATCTGGTTGCCGTGGAGTCCGATGCACCGAGTCGCGCGGTCACGATCGTGGCGCGCCTGTTCATCATGGCCGCCGCGGGGTTGCTGTCGGTCGGCCTGGTCGTGGGATTCGCGATCTACAGCTCGTCGGTGCAGGCCGGCGCCAACCGGGACATCGCCCGGGTCAGCGACGGCATGAGCGACCAGTGGAACGCGGACATGATGCACGACGCGCTGCGCGCGGACGTGATGTCGGCGCTGTATGCGACGTCCGCCGATCAGCGGGCGAAGTACGGCGTGGCGGAGGTCTCCGAGCACGCCGAGACGATCCTGGAGATGTACGACGCGGCGGCGGCCGAAGCGCCGGCCGCCCTGCGGCCGGAGTACGCCGAGGTACGCCCGCGCCTGGCGGCGTACGCGGACGCGGCGAAGTCGGAGGTCGCCACCGCCGCCACCGATCATGACAAGGCGGAGGCGCAGCTCGGCGACTATCTGGCGATCTACGCGGAGCTCGAGGAGAAGTTGGGCGCGCTCGACGACCACATGCTCGCGGCCGTCAAGGCGGCGAGCGACCAGGGCGTCGCCTCGGCCCGGCGCAGCGACTGGATCATCGCGCTGGCCGGGCTGGCGGGCGTGCTGATCACCGTGTTCGCCGGGGTGCGGACGCTGCGGGCGATCCGCCGGCCGCTGCGCGAGATGCTCACCGGCCTGCGCGCCGCCGCCGCCTGCGACCTGACCGTACGGGTGCCGATGATCCGCCGCGACGAGCTGGGCGAGATGGCGGGGGCGCTGAACGAGGCGATGGACGCGCTGCGCGAGACCGTGGCCGCGACGGCGGCGCGAGTCGGCTCGCTGTCGGCGGCGAGCGTCGACCTGCGCGCGCTGGCCGGGAACCTGGACTCGTCGGCCGAGCAGACCTCGGTGCAGGCGCGCAGCGCGGACGCGTCGGCGCAGCAGGTGTCGGCGGCGGTGATGGACATGACGAGCGCGACCGAGCAGATGGCGTCGTCGATCCGGGAGATCTCCCGGCAGACCACGTCGGCGTCGGTCACCACCGGCGAGGCGACCCGGAACGCGGCGAGCACGGCCGACGCGGTGGGGCGGCTGAGCGAGGCGAGCCGGGAGGTCGGCGACATCGTGCGGCTGATCACCAACATCGCCGAGCAGACGAACCTGCTGGCGCTGAACGCGACGATCGAGGCGGCCCGGGCCGGCGAGCAGGGCAAGGGCTTCGCGGTGGTCGCGACCGAGGTGAAGGACCTGGCGCAGGAGACCGCGCAGGCGACCGCGGACATCACCGGCAAGATCTCGGCGATCCAGGAGATGACCTCGGGGACGGCGGAGGCCATCGCGGCGATCACCGCGGTGATCCAGCAGATCGACGACGGCCAGCGCGCGATCGCGGCGGCGGTCGAGGAGCAGTCGTCGACCACCGATCTGATGTCGCGCAACGTGAGCGAGGTCTCGACGGCCGCCACCGAGATCAGCGGCACGGTCTCGAACATCACCCGATCGACGGAAGCGACGGCCGAGGGCGCGAACACGACGCGCGGCTCCGCCGAGCTGGTGAGCTCGGCGGCCGGCGAGATCCAGACGCTGATCAGCCGCTTCCGCTACTGACGCTTCGCCGCCAGCACGCAGAACTCGTTGCCCTCGGGGTCGGCGAGGACGACCCAGGGCACGTCGCCCTGGCCGATGTCGACGTGCCGGGCGCCCATGTCGACCAGCCGCTCGACCTCGGCCTCCTGATCCTCCGGGCGCAGGTCGAGGTGCAGGCGGTTCTTCACCGTCTTGGGGTCGGGCGAGGCCCCGAACAGCAGGCCGGGCAGCTCGCCGGGGGATCGGCGGATCTCCACCTCGTCCGGCGCCTGGTGCACGATCACGTAGCCGAGCGCCTCGGCCCACCATCGGGCCAGGCGGTGGGGATCGTCGGCGTCCACGACGACCTGTTCCCAGCTGATCGGCATATGCCCTCCTCCTTATCGAAAAGTGACGATCATGTTACGCGCCCCCGGCGGCCGCCCTCCGGTCGATGCGCCGGACGATGCGCCGCACGAGGTGGCCCGGGACCACGACGCACAGCCGGTCCGACTTGCCGCCGCAGGGTCGCCGCAGGATGGCCCACGGTGACGGCGCGCCCCGGGACGCGCCGCGGAGGCGATACCACGCAGGGGGATACGGGTGCCCGGGGTCGATCACTGTCTACAGGAGGCCATGGCGATACCCGGCGCGGTCGGCGCCAGCATCGTCGACTACACCACCGGCTTCCCGGTCGCCACGACCGGAGCCGCACCGAACTCCGACCACGAGGCCGCCGCGGCCGGCACGGCGGACGTGGTCCAGGCCGCGAACAGCCGCTCGCTGTTCGTCTCGGCCCTGCCGCACGACCTGCTCGAGGACCTGATCATCACGACCGCCGGGGGCTACCACCTGCTCCGCCTCGTGCAGACCGAGTTCGACAGCCGGCTGGTCCTCTACGTCTGGCTGGACCGGACGCGGGGGAACCTCGCGGTGGCCCGCCGCCGCATGCAGACCCTCGTCAACGGCCTGGTATTCCACTAGGAGATGCTTTGACCACCTCGAAGACCGCCGCGCCCGCGCGCCTGCTCTCGCAGGTCGCCGGCGAGCGGCAGACCGGCGCGCTGGTGGTCGGCGGCCACCCGGGCGGCGCGGTCTACGTCCTCGAGGGACGGGTCATCTATGCCGAGTCGCCGGCCGCGCCCGGGGTCGGCGAGCTGCTCACCGCGTCCGGCCGGCTGGCCGGGCGTACCTGGCAGAACGCGCTCGACATGGGCACGTCGACGGCGCGGGTGGGGCGGCTGCTCGTCGAGCACGGGCACCTCACCCAGGGCGAGCTGGAGCTGTGCGTGCTCGGCGCGACCTACGACGCCGCGTATTTCGCCCTGTCACCGGCGAACGCGCCGGTCGAGTTCCTCGGCGGCGCCACCCACTGGCTGGGCCCGGTCGTGCACATCGACCCGGCCGCGGTCGCCCGCGAGGTGCGGCGGCGCACCAAGCTGCTCGACGAGATCTTCCCCGACCCGCGGGTCGACACCGCGATCGTGACGCCGGTCCCCCGGCCGCCGCGGGAGCGGGTCACGCTGACCGCGCCGCAGTGGGAGCTGCTGGTGCACGCCGACGGCCAGCGCACGCCGGCCGACCTGGCGCAGCTGCTGGGCCGGGCCGGCTACCCGACCATCCAGGAACTGCGGCGGCTCGCGGCCCTGGGCCTGCTCGAGCTGCCCGAAGTACGCCCGCCGGACGTGCCGGAGTTCGTGCGGCTGCCCCGCGCCCGCGGCACCGCCGTGGACGTACGCCGGCCGCAGATCCGCGCCGAGGACTCGCCGACCGTGCCGGTCATCGCCGGAGTGCGGCCCGCCGCCCCCGGCCGGCCGCCGGCACCGGCACCGGTCCCGATCGAGGAGACCGGCGCGAACGGGACGGTGTACCGCCCGCCCCGGCTCGCCCGCCGCAAACCCGGGGCGAAACTGCCGAAAGAGGTGGCCGGCGAGGCGCCCCCGGCGGCGCCCGGCACCGACGAAGTCCTGCTGAAACGCATCCGCACCGCACTGCGGGCCCTGCGGTGACCCGCGCGCCCCCGACCCTTCCGCCGCCGCCACCCGAGGCGGCCGACCGCCCGAGGCCGCCGCCCGCCCGAGGAAGAAAGCGAGACCGAGGATGACCGTGGACCCGGCGGTGCTCCAGGAGCTCGACCGCCTGCGCGCCAGGGTGCCGGAGCTGTCCGGCAGCGTGCTCGCCACCACCGACGGGCTGGTGGTGGCGCACGACGCGCACGGCATCGAACCGGACGGTCTCGCCGCGCTGGCCGCCGCCCATTTCGCGCTGGCCCGGCGCTTCGCCCACGCGGTGAACCACGGCGAGTTGCGCGAATCGGTGGTCGAGTGCGACCGGGGCTACATCACGACGTACACCGCCGGCCCGAACGCGCTGCTCACCGTCGTCACGTCGGGCGACGCGAACCTCGCCATGGTGCACCTCGAGGCGCGCCGCTGCGTACGGCGGCTCGTCAAGATCCTGGCGATCGAGGCGAAACGGAACCGCCCGGAGATACCCACGCAGGCCGGTCCGGCGGCGCCGCTGGCGCGGCGCACGCCCATGGCCACCCTGCCCAACAACGCCCGGCGCCGGCAGGCGACGGGTTGATCGCACCGCGGCACCGGGCCGCGGGCCCCACCGGTACCGCCGTCGGGCGGACCGCCATCCCACCGCATACGGAGGACCTATCCATGGCCGACATGGACACCGCACTCAAGGAAATCATGGAGATCGACGGATCGATCGGCGTCGCCCTCGTGGACCACACGAGCGGCATGGCGCTGGGCACCGTCGGCGGCGGCAAGGAGCTCGACCTCACGGTCGCGGCGGCCGGCAACACCGACGTGGTCCGGGCGAAGCTGCGGGCGATGGAGATGCTCAACATCTCCGAGAAGATCGAGGACATCCTCATCACGCTCGACACCCAGTACCACATGATCCGCCCGCTCACCAGCCGCTCCGGCAAGGGCCTGTTCCTGTACCTGGCCCTGCGCCGCGACCGCGCCAACCTGGCGATGGCCCGCCACCAACTGCGGCGCATCGAGAACGACCTCGACGTCTGACCTGGACGACGCCATGTCCCGCGCCCGGCGGGGAGGGCAGCGCACGAGCCGCCCTCCCCGCCCCGGCGGTCACTTCGCGTCAGTACGGCTGCGGGTTGCCGGTATGGCTGCCGAAGGTTTGCAGCAGGATCTCGCGTTCGCCGTCGGTGAGGTTGGTGGAGATCAGTTTGCTGTGCTCGCCCATGCCGTGGAAACGCTCGCCCAGCCGGTCGAGGTTGCCCTGGTCGGTGACCAGGAAGAGCGCCGAGGTGCCCTCGGTGATCTCGGTCCGGATGGTCTCGAGCTGTTCCTTGTCGATGCCGGAGCCCTCCGTCGCCTTGCTGATCGCGCCGATCGCCGCGCCAGCCACGCCGCCGATCACCGGGACCAGGAAGAGCGTGCCGGCGAGCAGGCCCCACAGCGCGCCCCACCCGGCGCCGCGCCGCACGCTGTCGTGGCCGTGGTGCAGGCTCTCGGGCTGCGCGGCACCGACCGGCCAGGTGATGACCGCGTGGTCGACCAGCTTGACCAGGCCGTCGGCCTCGGCGTCCTTGAGCTGTTCGGACGCGTGCCGCGCGCCGTCGGGACTGTCGAACTTCCACACCGTGAACGTCGTCATCTCGCGCTCCTGAAGGGGACGGCTCCTCAACGCTCATGGTCGGCGGCGAGGCCCGGCGCCCCCTCATCCCCGGCGGGCGATTTCCAGCGCCGCGGTCAGCAGCAGCGGAATCGCGGCCAGCGCGAAGAGCAGCGGCAGCGCCAGCGGCAGGCCGAAGCCGGCGTACAGCAGCACCGCGAAGACCTCGGCGCCGAAGCCGCTCACCGACAGCACGGTGCTGCGGGCCGGGCCGGTGATCGCCTCCTGCAGCCGGGTCTCGGCCCGGATCATGGCGTATTGCAGCAGGCCGAAGGCCACGGCGACGGGGATCATGCCGGCCCGGTGCGGGATCAGCGCGCCGCCGGCGATCAGCGCCGCCGAGGTGGCGACGATCAACGGCATCGACGCGATGCGCCGGGTGGCCAGGGCGCTGCCGGCGGCCATCGCCACTGCCACGAGGGCATAGATGACGGGTACGCCGGCCGTGGGCGCACCCAGGTCGCGGGCCAGCAGCGGGAGGTACTCGTCCAGGGCGGTGAACCCGGGCAGGAGCGCGGCGATGGCGACGGCCAGCAGCGTGGACCGGTCGCGTACCGATTCGCGCAGGCCGGCGGTCAACAGCTCCCGGTAAGTGCCCGTCTTGCGGTCGTCGACCTGCTCACCCGTACGATCGATGGCCTTTGTCCGGCGGTCGGGAAGCCGAAGCGCGAGCAGCCCACCCAGGGTGACCACCGCGATGCTGGCGATGCCCACGAGGCGATAGCCGCCCGCCGAGAGCAACGGTGCGGCCAGCAGCGTCGCGGCCAGGGTGGCGAGGATGCCGATCGTGCCCGCCCGGCCGATGATCTTGGCATAGTCGTCGCCGACCTGGTCGTAGACGAGCGCCTCCAGCGAGCCGGAGGCCAGCGCGCCGCCCAGCCCCCACAGCACGAAGCCGAGCGCGAAGCCCGGGAAATGCGGCCAGATCAGCCACAGCGCGTAACCGGCGGCGGTGAGCAGCTCACCGATCGCGTAGAGGCCGCGGCGGGACCACATGTCGGCCAGCGCGCCGGACGGCACCTCGAAGACGAACGAGACCACCGACCAGATCGCGAACAGCGCGGAGATCTGGCTGGTGGACAGGCCCGCGTCGGCGAAGAGCAGCGCGTAGACCGGGTAGAGCAGGACGCCGTCGGAGCAGGCTCGGACGGCATAAAGGGTTCGGGATCAGCGTGGTGGCGATGGCATGGGTCCATGCTCCCGCGCCGGTCAAGCCAATTTCGCCGCGTCGGCCGCGGCGCGGCCGGACTCCCATCCCTCCAGGCTGTCGACCCGGCTGCCGCGGGCTTTGACGGTACGCGGGAAGGCACGCGTCACGGCCTCCCGGACCCGCAGGTCGCGCCCGCGCAGGACCGGGAGGAGATCGCTGTGCTGCTCGATCTCGTGCCGGGTGGCCCGCTCGAAGCGCTCGCCGATGCGCACCGCGTACGCGACCAGGAAGCTGCGCCGGAACGCCTTGATCCGCGCCCGGCCCTTGACCGGCTCGTCGCGGGCCATCGCCCGGTTGGCCTGCACCAGCAGCGACGTGTAGAGCAACTCGACGGCGCCGATGTCGGCGTCGAAGCCGAAGACGGTCGAGAACGCCAGCTCGGGCGACCACACGGTGTGACAGTGGTTGGCGCGCGCGACGGCGTCGAGCAGGCTGGCCTTCTCGTTCTCGTAGGGGTGGTCGACCCCGAGGCGGCGGGCCAGCGGCGTCTCGTCCGGGGCGGCGGTGAGCACCTCCTCGATGCTGTGCCGGGCGATCAACTCCTGGGCCTTCGCGGAGAACGCCTCGGCCTCGGCCGGGAAGTCGGTCGACTCGGCCTTGGCCAGCAGCGCCCGGACCCGCTCGAGGACCCGGTCGTCGGCCCCGCGGAGGCGCTTTTCCGGCTGGTCGCCCGGGGCCGGGATCAGCTTGTCGATGGCCGGGAGCCGGCGCAGCTCCAGGAGGAGGCCGAGGGCGGCGTCGAGGGTCTTGATCCGGTCGGCCCGGCTCGGTGGCGCCGGGAGGTCCTCGGCTTGCGCCCGCCACCGCGGGTCCAGATCCGGGAATTTCGGGATATAGGCCTTCGCGGCCTCGGCCACCAGCCGCGCCTGCACCGGATTTCCGCCGCGCGCCACCACGCGATGCAGCTCGGCCGGCTGCCACCCGCCCCGGACCAGCCGGTCCACTCCCTCGGCGACGGCCGCACGCAGTTCCGTCTCGGCCGCGGGCGTCACCGTCAGCTTGTCCAGGCCGTCCTCGTAGCTGAGCGTGCCCCGCAGCACCTCCCGGATGGTGGCGCTGGTCATCCGCCCGACTCGTCGGTCTCGGCGCCGACCGGGACGGTGTCGTCGTCGCGGCTGTCCAGCCAGCCGTAGGGCAGCGAGACCTTGCCCGGCGAGTTCACCCGGCCGCGGGGCTGGCCCAGCGCCTCGGCCGGGAACGGCACCGACGGATCCAGCCGCTCGAGCAGGTCGTCCAGCTCGGCCAGCGACGAGATCATGGCGAGGCTCCGGCGCAGCTCGCCGCCGACCGGGAAGCCCTTCAAATACCACGCCACGTGCTTGCGGAAGTCGGCGCAACCGTGCTTCTCGTCGCCCAGCGTGTCGACCAGCAGCTCGGCGTGCCGGGACATGATCTTGGCCACCTCACCCAGATACGGCAGGACCGGGCGGTAGCCGGCGCCCTGGGTGAACGCGGCCTCCAGATCGGCGAACAGCCAGGGCCGGCCCAGGCAGCCGCGGCCCACGACGACGCCGTCGGCGCCGGTCTGCTCGATCATGCGAAGCGCGTCCGAGCCCTCCCAGATGTCGCCGTTGCCGAGCACCGGCACGTCCAGGGCCTGCTTGAGGGTGGCGATCGCCGCCCAGTCGGCCGCGCCCGAATAGCGCTGCTCGGCGGTGCGGGCGTGCAGCGCCACCGCGGCGACCCCGGCGTCCTGCGCGATCAGGCCGGCCTCGACGTACGTGAGGTGGTCGTCGTCGATGCCCTTGCGCATCTTGATCGTCACCGGGATGCCGAACGGCTCCGCCGCCGCCACCGCCTGCCGCACGATCCGGCCGAAGAGCCGCCGCCGCCACGGCAGGGCCGAGCCGCCGCCCCGGCGGGTCACCTTGGGGACCGGGCAGCCGAAGTTGAGGTCGATGTGATCGGCCAGCCCGTCCTCGCCGACCATCCGCACCGCGCGGGCCGTGACGTCGGGGTCGACGCCGTAGAGCTGCAGGCTGCGGAAATCCTCGTCCTCGGCGAAGGCGATCATCTTGAGCGTCTTGGGGATCCGCTCGACCAGCGCCCGCGTGGTGATCATCTCGCAGACGTAGACGCCGCCGCCCTGCTCCCGGCAGAGCCGCCGGAACGCCACGTTGGTGATGCCCGCCATCGGCGCGAGCACGACAGGCGGATTCACGGCGCGGTCGCCGAGCATGAGCGGTGCAGTCACGCCCTACAGCGTGACACGCCCAGCCCGGCAACCTCGAATCGCCCGCTCCCTACTGACCGCCCGACCGCTCGACCAACGTGGTGAGCATGCCGACCATCTGTCGCGTCTCCGACCGCAACTCACGCATTTCGCGCCTCAGCCCGGCGAGACTTTCGGAGTGCTGCAACTCCGAGATGGCGAGCGCCTCCAGAACGTGGGTCTGCGACGAGAGGGCAGAGGCTATCGAGCGCAGGTCGTCGGAATCCTGCGCCGCGCTCTGGCTATCCACGGTCGTCCCGCTCGATCAGCGTGTCGAGCATGCCGATGATCTGCGTGACGCCGCCCTTGAGCTCAGTCACCGTTCCGGTGAGCTGGTCGACCCTCCCGCTGAGCTGGCGCAGAGTCTGACCGTCTTCGGACTGGGTTTTCCGGATAGCTTTCAACAGGGTGTCTTGAGCGCGAAGTTTCTCGTTGACGCCGGCCAGGTCAAGGTCCTGGCTGGCGCGGAGGCGTTCCTGCTCGTCCATGCGGACCTCCAGTGAGGTGACGCGCTCTTCGATGGTGGCGGTCATCGGTCGATTCCTCCAGGGGTGAGGGTAACCGGGCCCAAGGCCCAGTGGGGGTAGCGCCATGAGAATAGTCGACCGACTAGCTGTCACGCGACAGCAGTGGAGGTACGAAACCTCGGGAATTTCTGGCAGAGTCGAGGGGGTGAGCGACGATGGTTCGAGTCCGCGGCGGCTGGTTGTGGTGTTCGAGTCGGCGGTGGCGGAGGCGATGTTGCGGCTCGCCGTCGAGGTCGGCTTCCAGTCGGTGCTGGTGGAGCCGGACGAGACGCGGCTGCGGGGCACCCCGCGCCCGCACGGCGACCTCTTCGTGCACGATCTGACGGCCGCCCACCTCGACGGGCACACCGACGTCGTGCTGAGCGACCATCATCGGCCCGAGATCGGGGTGGTGCTCAAGGAGGCGCTCGCCGCCGAGACGCGCTGGATCGGCATCCTCGGGAAGCCGTCCATCGAGGGGCCGCACGTCAAGATGCTGCGCGACCTGAGCGTCCCGGAGGATCAGATCGCGCGGGTGCACCGCCCGATCGGCCTCGACATCGGGTCGAAGACCCCGGCCGAGATCGCCATCGCGACCTTGGCCGGGCTCATCGCGGACCGCAACAACCGGCCGGGCGGCTTCTTCTGACCGGCCGCCCGCAGTGCCCGGGCGGCCGGCGAGCTCAACACCCGGGCAGGCGCTTGAGCAGGTAGTCCTCGACCTGGGCGAGCGCGACCCGCTCCTGCTTCATGGTGTCGCGGTCGCGGATCGTCACCGCGTCGTCGGTGAGCGTGTCGAAGTCGACCGTCACGCAGAACGGCGTGCCGATCTCGTCCTGGCGGCGGTAACGCCGGCCGATCGCCTGCGAGTCGTCGAACTCGACGATCCACCGCTTGCGCAGATCGGCGGCGAGGCCGCGGGCCTTGGGCGACAGGTCGGGGTTGCGCGACAACGGCAGCACGGCCACCTTGATCGGCGCGAGCCGCGGGTCGAAGCGCATGACCGTGCGCTTGTCGACGCCGCCCTTGGTGTTGGGCGCCTCGTCCTCGTCGTACGCCTCGAGCAGGAAGGCCAGCACCGCGCGGGTGAGGCCGGCGGCCGGCTCGATCACGTACGGCACCCAGCGCTCCTGCTTCTCCTGGTCGAAGTATGAGAGGTCGACGCCGGAGTGCTTGGAGTGCGTGGTCAGGTCGAAGTCGGTGCGGTTGGCGATGCCCTCGAGCTCCGCGAACTCCGAGCCGCCGAACTGGAAGCGGTACTCGATGTCGACCGTCCGCTTCGAGTAGTGCGAGAGCTTTTCCTTCGGGTGCTCGTAGAAGCGCAGATTCGACTCCGAGAGGCCGAGGTCGCGGTACCAGTTCCAGCGCTCCTGCAGCCAATACTCGTGCCACTTCTCGTCGCTGCCGGGCTCGACGAAGAACTCCATCTCCATCTGCTCGAACTCACGCGTACGGAAAATGAAGTTGCCCGGTGTGATCTCGTTGCGGAAGCTCTTGCCCACCTGGGCGATGCCGAACGGAGGCTTCTTGCGGGCCGCCGTCGCGACGTTGTTGTAGTTGACGAAGATGCCCTGCGCGGTCTCGGGACGCAGGTAGTGCAGCCCCTCGGCGCTCTCGGTGGGGCCGAGGTACGTCTTCATCAGCCCGTTGAACATCTTGGGCTCGGTGAAGGTGCCCTTGTTGCCGCAGTTCGGGCAGTTGAGTTCCTGCAGCGAGGACGGGAGCGAGCCGTGCTTGGCCTCGTACGCCTCTTCGAGGTGGTCGGCCCGGAACCGCTTGTGGCACGACTGGCACTCGGTGAGCGGGTCGACGAACTCGGCGATGTGGCCGGACGCCTCCCACACCTGGCGCGCGAGGATGACGGCGGAGTCGAGGCCGACGATGTCGTCCCGCTGCTGCACCATGGTGCGCCACCACTGGCGGCGGACGTTCTCCTTCAGCTCGACACCCAGCGGACCGTAGTCCCAGGCCGAGCGGGTTCCTCCGTAGATCTCGCTGGAGGGGAAGACGAAGCCACGGCGCTTGGCCAGGCTGACGACGGCGTCGATACGGTCGGCGGGCATGTTCCTCCTACGCCGGCTGGGTGTCGGCGGGGACAAATCGGTAGTTGATCCGGACGAAGAGCGAGATTACTCCCCGATCTCGCACACCTCGAACGTGCCCGTCCCGCTATCGACCCCGAGGTATGCCTCGAGCCGGGCGCTGCTGCCGTCGTCATAGGTGGCGTCCACCGGAACGGCGCCGGTCAAAAGATCGAGATCACCCATCGTGTACGACTCGATGACCGGCTCCGCGGAGACGCGGGCGCGGAACTGGGCCGGGCTCTCGTTTTTCTGCGCGTCGTCGCAGAGCAGGTTGTACGCCTGGTCGTATCGGCCGGCGCGCACCGCGTTCAGATACGAGCTGACGGCGGCGTGGGCACGCTCCTGGTATGCCCCCTGGGAGGCGACCGCGACGCCGATCAGGGCGGCCGTGCCGAGCCCGCAGACCAGCACGACGACGCCGATCGCGATGCCGATGGACCAGCCGACGCGCTTGCCCTTGCCCTCGACCGGCGGGGCCGGGAACGGCGGGTGGACGCCGGGGCCCTGCGGCGGTGCGGGAACGTACGGCGCCGTCGTCATACCGCCAGATTAGTCGTCAGCGCCACGGCTCGGCGGCCCGGTCGCTGGCCGTCACGGTCAGCTCCCCGCCCGGCGCGGCGCTGGCCAGCGTCTCGAAGGCCGAGGGCGTGTCCACCGACTCGGCGAGCAGCGGGGTCGCGTGCACCTTGACGTCGAAGGCGCCCAGGGCGCGACGGTAGGCTCCCACCGACTCCCACTCGGTCACCAGGGTCCAGTGGGCGGGGTCGTCGAGGGCCCGGGTGAGCCGCCCGGAGAGGTAACCGGGGCGCTCGGCCAGCGCGGTGAGGGCGGCGTGCGCCCGGAGCACGAAGCCGTCCTGCGTGTCCGGCGCGACCACGAAACGGTTGAGCACGAGCATGCGACGAGCGTACGCAGCGCGAGGAGGCGACATGGTGGCACCGTCCGAGAACGTGCTGCGCCGGCTGGCGAGGGTGAATCCGACGACGGCGTTCATCGTGGCGCTCGTGCTGATGCTGGCCGGCCTGTTCCTGCCCGGCATTGTCGGCGCGGCGCTGCTGTTCGTGCTGGCCGCCGGGCTGGCCGCGCTGACCTTCACGACCTGGCCGGTGCAGCCGCCGCCGACCCGGGTGCTGCGGATCGTGATGCTGGCTCTGCTGATCGCGGCGGTGGTGGCCAAGGCGCTGTGACGGACTCATGCGCTTTTGACAATCATTATCATTGCCGGGGACAGTGGTGGGTATGCCCCGTGCCCTGCTCGCCGCGCTCCTGACGCTCGCCGTCGCCGCCGGCTGCGCCGGGCGCGCCGCCGCGAACGGGTTCACCGGCGGGAAGCTTGACGTCGTCACGGCGTTCTACCCGTTGCAGTTCCTCAGCGAGCGGGTCGGGGGCGACGCGGTGACCGTCACGAATCTCACCAAGCCGGGCGCCGAGCCGCACGACGTCGAGCTCAATCCCCGCCAGGTCGCCCAGGTCGCCGACGCGGGCGTCGCGGTCCACCTCCGGGGCTTCCAGCCGGCCGTCGACGCCGCGGTGGCCCAGGAGGCGAAGGGCCGCTCGTTCGACGTCGCCTCGGTCGTCGCGTTGCAGCCGTTCAGCGACGACGACGAGGACCGAGAGGGCAGCAAGGACCCGCACGTCTGGCTCGACCCCCTCCGCTTCGCCACGATCGCCGGCAAGCTGGGCGATCGGCTGGCCGAGGCCGACCCCGCGCACGCGGCCGGCTACCGCGCACGCGCTTCCCAGCTTCAAGATCAACTTCAAGGGCTCGATCACACGTACGCCGAGAGCCTGGCGAACTGCGCGCGGCGCGAGCTCGTCACCAGCCACGAGGCGTTCGGTTACCTGGCCGCCCGGTACGGCCTCACCCAGGTCGGCATCACCGGCATCTCCCCCGAGGCCGAGCCGTCCCCGCGCCGCCTCGCCCAGGTCGCGGCGCAGGCCCGGGCCACCGGCACCACCACGATCTTCTTCGAGACGCTGGTGAGCCCCAAGGTCGCCGAGACCATCGCGCGCGAGGTGGGCGCGAAGACCGCTGTGCTGGACCCGCTCGAGGGCCTGACCGATGCTGAGCCAACCCGCGGCGGAAAACCCCAGAATGAACCCCAAAAAGGGGCCGACTACTTCACCGTCATGCGCGCCAACCTGGCCGCCCTCACCACGGCATTGGGGTGCACCTCATGAGCGTCGTCGACGTCCGTCATCTCGCCGTCGGCTACGACGGCCGCGAGATCCTGCACGACGTCTCGCTGTCGGTGCGCGGCGGCGAGGTGGTCGCGATCCTCGGCGCCAACGGCTCCGGCAAGTCCACGCTGATCCGCACGATCCTCGGCCTCGTCCCGTCCACCCGCGGCGAGATCGAGCTGTTCGGCACCGACCGGCGGAAGTTCCGGGACTGGGCCCGGGTCGGCTACGTCCCGCAGCGGCTCGGCGCCGGCTCGGGCGTTCCCGCCACGGTCGGCGAGGTCGTCGCCTCCGGCCGGCTGGCCCGCCGCGGCATCTTCCGCCCGTCCGGCGCCGCCGACCGGGCAGCGGTCCGCGAGGCGCTGACCGCCGTCGGCCTGCAGATGCGGATCGGCGACCCGGTCGCCACCCTCTCCGGCGGCCAGCAGCAGCGCACGCTCATCGCCCGCGCCCTGGCCGGCCGGCCCGACCTGCTGGTGCTCGACGAGCCGACCGCCGGCGTCGACGCGGCCAGCCAGGAGGCGTTCGCCGCGGCGCTGGGCGAGTTCGCCGCCCGGGGCGGCACGATCCTGCTGGTCGCGCACGAGCTCGGCCCGCTGCGCCCGCTGATCGACCGGGCGATCGTCGTGCACGAGGGGCAGATCGCGCACCAGGGCGTCCCGCCCGAGCCGGCCGGACACCACGCCGACCCCGGCCACGACCACACCCACCCGCACGCCGCCCCGGAGAAGGCGAAGATCTGCGTGGCGCCCACCGACCGCATCACCACGGCGGGCTGACAATGGACCTTTTCGCGTACAATTTCATGATCCGCGCCTTGATCGGCGCGCTGGTGATCGGCCTGGCCGCCCCCGCGCTCGGCATCTACCTGGTGCAGCGCCGGCTGTCGCTGATCGGCGACGGCATCGGCCACGTGGCGCTGACCGGTGTCGGCGTCGGCCTGCTGCTGCACCACTCCCCGGTGATCAGCGCGGTGCTCGTCTCGGCGGCCGGCGCGGTCGGCATCGAGCTGATCCGCCAGCGCGGCCGCACCTCCGGCGACCTGGCGCTGGCGCTGCTGTTCTACGGCGGCATCGCCGGTGGCGTGGTGCTGGTCGGCCTCTCCGACGACAGCAGCAACGCCAACCTCATGCAGTACCTGTTCGGCTCGCTGATCACGACGTCGCCGCAGGACCTCGTGGTGATCATCGGGCTGGGCGTGGCGGTGCTGCTGACGATGACGCTCTTCCGGCCGGCGCTCTTCGCGATCTCCAACGACGAGGAGTACGCGCGGGTCAGCGGCCTGCCGGTGCGCACGCTCAACCTGCTGATGGCGGTGACCACCGCGGTCACGGTGACGATCGCCATGCGTACGGTGGGATTGTTGCTCGTCTCGGCGCTGATGGTCGTCCCGGTCGCCGCGGCACAGCAGGTCACCCGGGGTTTCCGCAGCACCATGGCGCTGGCCATGGCGATCGGCCTCGGCGCCGCCGCCGGCGGCGTGGCCGTCTCGGCCGAGATCGACACCGCGCCCGGCGCCACCACGGTGATCCTCGCGCTGGTGGTCTTCGTGGCGCTGGCGGTCGGGGTGGGCACGGTGCGGGCGCTCCGGCGGCGGGCCGCCGGGCAGCCGCGGGAGGTGGAACCGCCCGATGTCGTCCTGCAGAGTTGACCGGTGGCACGCGATAAATTGGCGGGGACGATGACGACGACGACCGGGTACGAGGCCTACGAGTCGGCCGGGGAGCTGCTTCGCGCCCTGTCCGCGCCGATCCGTGTCGCGATCGTCGCCGAGCTCGGCGTGGGAGAGCGTTGCGTGCACGAGCTCGTGGAGAAGCTGGGCGCCCCCCAGCCCCTGGTCTCCCAGCATCTGCGGGTGCTGCGCGGCGCCGGGGTGGTGCGGGGCGCGCGGCGCGGCCGCGAGATCGCATACTCCCTGGTGGACGATCACGTCGCGCACATCGTCGCCGACGCGGTCAGTCACGCGAGGGAGGTCCGGTCGTGAGCGCCGAGGCGAGCGCGCAGCGGAACACGAAGCAGCGCAGCGCGGTCAGCGCCGTGCTCAACGACGTCGACGGCTTCAACAGCGCCCAGGACCTGCACGCCAAGCTGCGCGAGCGCGGCGAGCGGGTCGGCCTCACCACGGTCTACCGCACGCTGCAGGGCCTCGCCGACGCCGGCGAGATCGACGTGATGCGCCCGCCCGGCGGCGAGCACCTGTACCGCCGGTGCAGCCAGGGCCATCACCACCATCTGGTGTGCCGGGCCTGCGGCCGGGCCGTCGAGGTGGAGGGCCCGGCCGTCGAGTCGTGGGCCGACCGGGTCGCCGACCAGCACGGCTTCGTCGACGTGTCGCACACCGTCGAGATCTTCGGCACCTGCCCGGAGTGCGCCGCCAAGCGCTGATCCTCTCCACATGGGACGCTCTTCGCGTGAAGCTCTACGCCGAGCGGCTCCCCACCGCCATCCGCCAGCTGCTCACCGACATCGTCGTCGTGATCTGGGTCTACCTGTGGATCAGGGTGGGCCTCTGGGTCAACGACGTGATCGAGAAGCTGGCCGTCCCCGGGCAGAAGCTGCAGAGCGCGGGCGGCGGCATCGCCGACAACCTCGCCGACGCCGGCAGCAAGGTCAACCGGGTGCCGCTGGTCGGTGACCAGCTGGTCCGGCCGTTCAACGGCGCCGCCGACGCGGCCCGGGCCATCGCCGACGCCGGGCGCCAGCAGCAGGAGATCGTGGATCGGATGGCGTGGGTCCTGGCGATCGTCGCGGTCTCCGTGCCGCTCGCGCTGGTGCTTTTCCTCTGGCTGCCGTTGCGGTTGCGCTGGATGCGACGGGCCGGGGTGGCTTCTTCGGTACGCGCGGAGCCGGCCGGCCGTGATCTGCTGGCCCTGCGCGCGCTCGCCTCGCAACCGCTCGACGAGTTGACGAAGCTGGGCCCGGACATCGCGCAGAGCTGGCGCAACGGCGACGCCGAGGCGGTGGACGCGCTGGCGGCGCTCGAGCTCAGGCGCCTGGGTCTGACCGCTTCGGGTCGTCGCCGATGAGCTCGTCGTCCTCCTCCTCGTCGGCCAGGCCGATCAGGTTGCGCCGATAGAGGGGGATGGCCGCCCACAACCCGACGAAGAAGAGCGCGGTCACGCCGGCCAGCACCAGCGCGACCGTGCGGCTGAGGATGAAGTCGGTGACCAGCAGCACGCTGCTGACCATCGCGATCAGCAGGAACGCGAGGCCGCCGCCGGCCATCCGGTGGGCGTAGCGGACCAGCTCGGGCTTGCGTCCCTGGCGGAAGAGCGCGCGGTGGAACGCGACCGGCGCGATGATCATCGCGGTGGAGCACGCGGCGGCGAGCAGCGCCACCACGTACACGTTCTCCTCGAAGCGGGTGGCGCGCGGGAAGCCGTTGGTGAACGGGAGCGTCAGCAGGAAGGCGAACAGGATCTGGATACCGGTCTGCGCGACCCGCAGCTCCTGGAGCAGGTCGTTGAAGTTCCGGTCCCATCGGTGCTTCTCGGTCTCGTTGCCGATCCGGCGCCGCTCCCGCGGCCTCATGACGGCCGGATGCGGTCCAGCGCGACGGTTGCCACCGACTCCGGCGCCTGCTCGGGCGCCCAGTGACTCACCCCGCGCAGCACCACGAACTGATAGTCGGCTTCGACCCAGTCGCGGGTGCGCAGCGCGGCGGTGCGGGCGACGACCCCGTCGCGGTCCGGCCAGATGTACGTCGTGGGCACCGTGATCACCCCGGCCCCGCCGAGGTCGCGCCCCTGGAGGGCGCGGTACCAGTTCAGGCCGCCGGTGAGCCGGCCCCGGTCGGCGCGCATGGCGTCCACATACAGGGCGGCGCGGTCGCCGATCGGGCGCAGCATCGCCCGGAGCCCGCCGGCCAGCAGGACACGCTCGGCCACCTTCGAGCGGAACAGGGCGAAATACGCGAAGCGGGCGCGCTGGGTCGGGCGTACCCGCATCGCCAGCCGCAGCGCCTTGGGGTGCGGCACCGAGATCGAGGTGAGCGATCGCACCCGGCCCGGGTGCTGCGCGGCCAGCAGCCAGCCCACCTGCGCGCCCCAGTCGTGCCCGATCACGTGCGCCGACTCGATGCCGAGCGCGTCCAGCACCGCGATCGCGTCGGCGACCGGCTCGGCGATCCGATACGCCCCCACCTCGTCCGGCCGCGCCCCGCGTGAGTATCCGCGCTGGTCCAGGGCATAGGTGCGCAGGCCGGCCGCATGCAGCTTGGGGAGGATCAGATCGAACTCACGGTGATCCTGGGGAAACCCGTGCAGCAGCAGAACGGGCTCGCCGTCGGCCGGTCCACCCTCGTACACGTCAAAGGTGAGCCCGCGCGCCTTGATCTCCATGTTGTTGATCACTCCCTCGCTGTCCCGCAGCTCAGAACGGTGTTAGCGTCATCGAAGCACATCCACTGAAGATTGTTCGCGTCGCGAACAACCTTCACCGACAGGGGAGCGCACAGCGCTGAGAGTGCGGGGACAACCCGCAGACCCTCGTACCTGATCTGGGTAATGCCAGCGCAGGAAGCTCGGTCTTTCTCCAGCCGCGCCGCAACGCAGCGGCGTGCGTCTCCTCCCACTACGTCTCCAGACGAGGCCAAACTGGGAGGCTCATCATGGCTAGCAACTCCAACCGATGGCGGACGATCGACATCGTCATCGCCAGCATCGTCGCGGTCGCGTTCGGCGTCATCTTCTGGGCGTGGAACCTGCTCTGGAACGGGCCCGCCGACGCCATCCCGCTGCCCGGCCGGGCCGTTCTCTACGGCATGTGGCTGGTGCCGGCGGTGCTCGGAGCGCTGATCGTGCGCAAGCCGGGCGCCGCGTTCTACACCCTGACGATCGCCTCGCTGGTCTCGGTGGCGATCGGCACGAGCTGGGGCTGGACCCTGGTCGTGCAGGGCCCGCTCGAGGCGCTCGGCGCGGAGCTGATCTTCGCGGTGTTCGCCTACCGGGTCTACAACCTGCCGGTGGCGATGCTGGCCGGCGCCACCGCGGGCGTCGTGGCCTCGGTGTACGACGCGTTCGTCTGGTACGGCGGCACCTCGTGGGCCACGCTGCGCATCCCGTACATCCTGATCGCGTCGGCGTCGGCGCTGGTGGTCGCCGGGATCGGCAGCGTGCTGCTGGTGCGGGCGCTGGCTCAGACGGGTGTGCTCGACCGCTTCCCGGCGGGCCGATCGCGCGCGCTGGTCTGATCCGTGGTGCCATGTGAATCATGAGTCGGGTCGAGCTGCGGAGTTTCGGGTGGCGGCATGCGGGCCGCCGCGCGTGGGCGGTCCGCGACGTCGACCTGACCATCGAGCACGGTGAGCGGGTGCTGCTGCTCGGTCCCTCCGGGGCCGGCAAGAGCACCCTGCTCGCGGCGCTGGCCGGGCTGCTCCCCGACGATTCCGGCGAGCAGGCCGGCCAGGCGCTGATCGACGGCGTGGATCCGCGCGCGGCCCGCAACCGTGCCGCGTCCGACGCCTGGCCATCCGGACGCGGAGAACCCGGGCCCGGGGTGGGCATCGTCTTCCAGGACCCGCAGACCCAGCTGGTGATGGCCCGCAGCGGCGACGACGTCGCGTTCGGCCTGGAGAATCGCGGCGTGCCGGCCCGGGACATCTGGCCACGGGTCAGCGACGCGCTGGATCGCGTCGGCTTCCCGTACCCGATCACCCGGTCGACCGCGGCGCTCTCCGGCGGCGAGGCGCAGCGGCTCGCGCTGGCCGGCGTGCTCGCGTTGCGGCCGACCCTGCTGTTGCTCGACGAGCCGACGGCCAACCTCGACCCGGCCGGGGCCGAGCTGGTCCGGGAGGCGATCGTGCGATCCCGCGACGAAGCCACCCTGATCGTGGTCGAGCACCGGGTGGCCGAGGCCCTGCCGCTGGTCGACCGGGTGGTGGTGCTGGAGCCGGGCGGCGGCATCCGGGCCGACGGCGCGCCCGAGGTGGTGTTCGCCGCGTACGGGGACCGGCTGGCCGCCGACGGCGTGTGGGTGCCCGGCTTCGCCATCCCGCCGCTGAAGGCCGCCACGCCCGCCACCGGCGAGCTGATCCGCGCCGAGGAGGTCACGGTCGGGCAGCGGCTGCGCGCCCCGGTCACGATGGCGGTGGGCGCCGGCGAGGTGCTGGCGGTGACCGGGCCGAACGGGACCGGCAAGTCGACGCTGGCGCTGGTGCTGGGCGGACTGCTCGCGCCGGGCGGCGGCGCGGTGACGGCGTTCGGCGATCCGCGGCCGCCGCACAAGTGGAAGGCCGCGACGCTCACCCAGCGGATCGGGTCGGTCTTCCAGAACCCCGAGCACCAGTTCGTCACCGCGCGGGTCGCCGACGAGCTCGCGGTCGGGCCCCGCCGGCTGGGCCGCAGCGCCGCCGCCGTCCAGGAGACGGTCGACCAGTTGCTCGAGCGCCTGCGGCTGACCAAGCTGGCGCAGGCGAACCCGTACACGCTCTCCGGGGGCGAGGCCCGGCGGCTGAGCGTCGCGACGGCGCTGGCCACCGCGCCGCGCCTGCTGGTGCTCGACGAGCCCACCTTCGGCCAGGACCGGCGGACCTGGATCGAGCTGGTCACCCTGCTCGCCACGCTCCGCGACGACGGGCACGCCGTGGTTGCGGTCACCCACGACGACGACTTCGTGCAGACGCTCGCCGACCGTACGCTGCCTCTGGGGTCTCCGAAGCTGAACGACCCCCTCCCCCGCCGGCGGCGGCAGTGACCTTGACCCTGCAGCCGGTCGCCGATCCGGCCGCGCCCCTCGCCCGGCGCAACCCGGTCGCCAAGCTCGCCGCCGCCCTGCTCTTCACGCTGCCGCTGGTCGCCACGCTGGACCCGCTGACCCCGACGCTGGCCCTGGTGATCGAGCTGACCGTGCTGCCGCTGTTCGGCCTGCGCTACGCGACGCTGGCCCGGCGCGCCTGGCCGCTCGTGCTGGCGGCGATCGGCCTGATCGTGACGATGGTGCTGTTCGCGGCCGACCGCGGCGGCGCGCTGCTGCTCGACCTCGGCCCGTTCGACATCACGACCGACGTGCTCATCTCGGCGCTCGGGCTGGTGCTGCGGCTGTTCGCGATCGCGCTGCCCGGCGTGATCGTCTTCGCCACCACCGATCCCACCGACCTGGCCGACGCGCTGGTGCAGAACGCCAAGGCGCCGCCCCGGTTCGCGATCGGCGCGCTGGCCGCGCTCCGCCTGCTGCCACTGCTCGGCGAGGAGTGGCAGATGCTCACGCTGGCCCGCCGGGCCCGGGGCGTGGACAGCGGCATCCGCGCGTTCCCGGCGACGGCGTTCGCCCTGCTCGTCGGCGCCCTGCGGCGCGGCGGGCGGCTGGCGGTGGCGATGGACGCGCGCGGCTTCGACTCGTCGGTGCCGCGCACCTACGCCCGCCGTCAGGTCTTCACGGGGGCCGATGCGCTGCTCATGATCGGCGCGCTGGCCCTGGCCGCCGTGGTGCTCACCACCACGATCCTGACCGGCTTGTTCCGCCCGATCATCGGCTGAGCTCGTCCGTGACGAGGGACCGCCCGGCCGAGGCTCGTGCGCCAACTTCGTGGCGGTGGTCGCCTTCGTCCCGGCAATACGCTCGTACCTGCCTGTCCCGGTCCGCGCCGCCGCCCGCCTCCGAGCCGCCGTCCACCTCCGAGCCGCCGTCCACCTCCGCGCCGCCGTCCACCTCCGCGCCGCCGCCCGCGTCCGCGCCGCCGCCCGCGTCCGAGCCGCCGCCGCGTCCGAGCCGCCGCCCGCCTCCGCGCCGCCGCCCGCCTCCGGCCCGCCCACTGAGGGCCACGCCCGAAATATCACATTATATCAGCAGTGCCCGGGCCAGCGCGGTGCGATCATGATGAGCTGCCGCTCGCCCCGCACACTCTGTTATCAAGATCTCGGCGGTGGCGGGCGCGGGCGGTGGCGTGCGCCCGCCGCGATGGCGTGCGCCGGCGATGGCGTGCGCCGGCCGCGGTGGCGTGCCCGCCACGGTGGCGTGCGCCCGCCGCGGTGGCCGCACGAACGGGCAGCTTGCATGGCGGTTCGACCCCTGGCTGGCGAGGAAGCGCGATCCGCGGCCGCCTCTCCCGGCCCGGCCAACCCGTGGGGCGACCCCGTGAGAGCGCTCTCTCCGCTCCGCAACGGCTCGGACACGGCGGCCTCCGGAGGCTTGCCTTGCACCCGCGGCGGGCTGGGACGATGGGCTCATGCTGGTTGCGTTTTCGGTGACACCGCTCGGAGCGGGTGAGTCGGTCGGCGACCTCGTCGCCGAGGCGGTGCGGGTGGTGCGGGCGTCGGGGCTGCCGCATCGCACCGACGCCATGTTCACCACGATCGAGGGTGAGTGGGACGAATGCTTCGCCGTGGTCAAGCAGGCCGTCGAGGCGGTCGCCCAGGCCTCGCCGCGGGTCAGCCTGTCGCTCAAGGCCGATGTGCGGCCGGGGGTCACCGACGCGCTGCACGCCAAGGTCGAGCACATCGAACGGGCCCTGCGCGAGTGAGACGCCTGGTCATGTGGGACGTCGACTACACCCTGCTACGCGGCGGCGGGGTGGCGGGACGTGCCTGGAAGAGGGCGTTCACCGAGATCACCGGCCGCGAGTGGCTGGCGACGCCGGTGTTCGGCGGGCGCACCGACATGGACATCTGCGCCGAGGTGTTCGCCGCGCACGGGGTCACCGACTGCACGCCCGAGCGGTTCTTCCTGCGGTACGTGGAGCACGTCCGGCTGACCCAGCACGAGTTCGGCGAGCAGGGCGCGCTGATGCCGGGAGTCCGGGATGTGCTCGGCCGCCTCGGCGACGACCCGAACGTGGTGCAGACGCTGGTCACCGGCAACGTCCCCGAGGTCGCGCGGGCCAAGGTGGCCGCCTTCGACCTCGCGGACGCCTTCGACGCCGACGTGGGCGGGTACGGCACCGACGACAGCGTGCGGGCCACGCTGGTCAAGCGCAGCATGGAACGAGCCGAGGCGAAGTACGGCGAGCGCTTCACCCCGGTCGTGGTCGGAGACACCGTCCACGACGTGACGGCCGCGCTGGCCAACGGCGCGCTCGCCGTGGGCGTGGCGACCGGCGCCACCAAGATGGCCGACCTGGTCCTCGCGGGCGCCCACGCCGTGCTCCCCGACATGTCCGACGTGGAGGCCACCGTGCGGGTCCTCACCGCCTGAACCCGGGCCAACGACCCGCGCCCGACGCCATCCCGCTGCCCAACGACGCCGCCCCGCGCCCCACGACGCCCGCAGCCCAACGACGCCACCCGTGCCCGACGGCGCTCGCAGCCCAAAGACGCCACCCGTGGCCGACGACGCCCACGCCCGACGACGCCCGCGGCCTACGACGACTTGGGCGGCGCCACCGGGTTCGGCACGGCGCCGCCGAAGCGACGGTCCCGCCCCGCGTACAGCTCACACGCGTACCACAAATGGCGGCGGTCGAAGTCGGGCCAGAGCGTGTCGAGGAAGACCATCTCCGCGTACGCCGACTGCCAGAGCAGGAAATTCGACGTGCGCTGCTCGCCGGACGGGCGCAGGAAGAGATCGACCTCGGGCACCTCGGGGTGGTAGAGGTAGCGGGCGATCGTCTTCTCGTTCACCCGGTCGGGCTTGAGCTTGCCGGCGGCCACGTCCCGGGCGATCCGCTGGGTGGCGTCGGCGATCTCGGCCTGGCCGCCGTAGTTCACGCAGAACTGCAGCGTCAGCGTGCTGTTGTCCTTGGACATCTGCTCGGCGGTCTGCAGCTCCTGGATCACGCTCTTCCACAGCCGGCCCGCGCGTCCCGACCAGACCACCCGCACGCCGAGGTCGACGAGCTGATCGCGGCGGCGCCGGATGACGTCGCGGTTGAAGCCCATCAGGAAGCGCACCTCCTCGGGCGAGCGCTTCCAGTTCTCCGTCGAGAAGGCATAGGCCGACAGGTACGGGACGCCCAGCTCGATGGCGCCCTCGATCGTGTCGAAGAGCGAGAACTCACCCTGCTCGTGGCCCTTGGTGCGGGAGAGCCCCCGCTCCTTGGCCCAGCGCCCGTTGCCGTCCATCACGATCGCGACGTGCCGGGGCAGCGCCGCCTTGGGCAGCTCCGGCGGGCGGGCGCCGGACAGGTGCGGGGTGGGCGGACGCGGCATCAGGGGTTCTCCCGTCGATCGACAAGCGGCAGCGAGCGCAGCGCCCGCTCCATGTGCCATTGCAGGTGGGCGGCGACCAGGCCGCTGCACTCGCGCCGCACCGGCTGCTCGGCGGCATCGGCGATCATCCAGTCGCCGTCGGTGAGGGCGCTCATCAGCAGCAGCGTCGCCGGCGCCGGATGGGCCGAGCCGGGCGGCCGGCAGTCGGGGCAGACCGCGCCGCCGGCCGGCACCGAGAACGCGGCGTGCCGGCCGGGAGTGCCGCAGACCGCGCACTCGGCGACCGCGGGCGCCCAGCCGGCCGTGGCCATGGCACGCAGCAGGTAGGCGTCCAGCACCAGGCCGCCGGCGTGCTCGCCGGCCGCGAGCGCCTTGAGGGCGCCCAGCGTGAGCTGGAACAGTCGCAGCGACGGCTCGCGCTCGACCGGGGTGAGCCGCTCGGCGGTCTCGGCGATCGCGCTGGCCGCCGTGTAACGCGGGTAGTCGGTGAGGAACTGCTTGCCGTAGAGCGCGACGGCCTCGACCTGGCTGACCGAGTGCAGCGAGCTGCCGACGCCCTCGGGGGAGCCGGCGAGCTGCAGGTCGACGTGGCCGAACGGCTCGAGCCGGGCGCCGAAGCGGGACATGGTGCGCCGCACGCCCCGGGCGACCGCGCGCAACCGGCCGTGGCGGCGGGTCAGTAGCGTGATGATCCGGTCGCTCTCGCCGAGCTTTTGCACGCGCAGCACGACCGCGTCGTCGCGGTAGAGCTGCCGGCGGTAGCCGGATCCGGTGGGCACGGAAGCCATTCTGCCCCGCGGGTACGACAAACCCTGACCCGGATCTCAGGGTCATCTAGGGGGCGGCTCAGTGAGAGGACCGATAGTGCGAGCCGGGCCGGGCCAATAGCGTCGAGCCATGACCACGACCCTGATCCGGCGCGCCGGAGTCCTCGCTCTCATCGCCGCGTCGACGACCGCCCTGACCGGCTGCGCCGGGGTCATCGGGGCCAAGATGACCTACGACGACACCCTGCCGAGCAAGGTCACCGACATCGTGCTGACCGGCGGCGCCGGCGACGTGGTGGTCACCACCACCGCGGGCGTGACCGAGACCGCGGTCCACCGGGTCATCCGCCGGTCGACCAACCCGGGCGAGTCCTACAAGCTCGACGGCACGACGCTGACCATCGACACCTCCTGCGGGGTCAACTGCTCGGTGTCCTACGAGATCAACACCGCCCCCGGTGTCAAGGTGCGCGGCAAGGAGCGGTCCGGCGACATCCGCCTCGAGGGGGTGGCCGACACCGACCTCGAGGTCACCTCGGGTGACCTCACCGTGAGCGACGCCATCGGCCCGGTGCAGATCAAGGCGACCTCGGGCGACATCAAGGTGCTCAACGCCAAGGGCGCGGTGAAGATCAAGTCGACCTCCGGCAACATCGAGGCGCGCGACGCAGGCGGCCCGGTCGACATCGGCGTCACCTCCGGCGACGTCCAGGTGTCGCTCGCCGCGCCCAACTCGGTGACCGCCCACTCGACCAGCGGCGACATGACGATCACGGTGCCGGCCGACGGTAAATACAAGCTGGTCACCAAGTCCGGCTCGGGCGACGTGCACACCAATGGGCTGACCAGCGACGCCACGTCCAAGAATGTGATCGACGTGCGCGTCGCCAGCGGCGACGTCACCGTAGCCTCTGTTCCGTGACCTTCTACCAGCCGCTGGGTGACGACCGCTACGCACCGACCGAGTCGACCGAGAGCCCCTGGGACAGCGCCATGCAGCACGGCGGCCCGCCCGCCGCGCTGCTCGGCCACCTCCTGCGCCTCGACGGGCTGAGACTGGCTCGCATCTCGGTGGACTTCCTCGGGCCGATACCGCGCCGCGAGTTCCGGGTGGAGGTGTCGCCGCTCAAGCCGGGCCGGCTGACCGCGCTCAACGAGGCCCGCATGGTGATCGACGGCCGGGTCGCGGTGACCGCGCGGGCCTGGCACATCGCGCCCGGCCCGCAGCCGCCGGTGGTCACCGGGACCGTCGCGCCCGAGCCGCTGCCCGAGCAGGAGCACACATTCGGCGACAGCTTCGGCGCGCGGTGGGGCTACGGCCGCGCGATCGAGTGGCGCTGCACGGTGGGCAGCCTGGACGCCCTCGGCGAGACCCACGTGTGGACCCGGGTGCGGATGCCGCTGATCGACGGCGTCGAGCTGACCGGCCAGGACCGCGCGCTGATCGTGGCCGACTCGGCCAACGGGCTGTCGGCCGAGCTCCCGGTCGACAAGTGGCTGTCGATCCCGCCCACGATGACGACCACGCTGCTGCGCGAGCCGGTCGGCGAGTGGGTGCACATGGCCTGTCGCACCGTCCTCTCCGACGACGGCCTGGGCCTGGCCGAGGCCACCATGTCCGATAATTTCGGAAAAATCGCCCAGGTGGCCCAGCCGTTGCTCGTCCGCGCCCGCTGACCGGCGCCGGCCAAGAGGCCGACCGGGCCCGGGAAGAGGCCCGCCGCCCGCTCAGCTCGGCAGCGAATCCGAGGCCGGCCGCAACTGCGCCGGCGCCGGCGCCGGGGCGGGTGACACCGGCATCCGCCGCGCCGCCACCCCCGGCACCAGCGTCAACCGGCGCCCGGCGGCCACGTCCTCGACCCAGCCCACGGCCAGCACGACCATCGACAGCAGCACCGCCACCACCGCCAGCCGCCAGCCGATGCCGACCCAGCCGAAGATCGGCAAGCCGGCCCACCCCGCGAACCTCGCCACCGCCACGATCAGCGGCACGTGCCACAGATAGATCGTCAGCGCCCGCGAGTTCAGCACCGTCAGCACCCGCCGTGGCCGCACCATCGGCGACACGCCCAGCGCCACCAGGATGAACGCCGCCGACCACAGCGCGTTGGCCAGCGGGATGTCGTTGAGGTCGAGGCCCCGCGGGCCGGGGTGGGTGAGCGCCCACGCCGCGCCCGCCACGGCCAGCGCGCCGATCAGCCACCAGCGGCGGCGCTTCAGGAGGCCGTCGTGATGGGCGAACCCGAGCAGCCAGGCCCCGCCGTACAACGCGAGATCGCGGAGCACTTGCGGCGGCGCGAGCCCGGCAACGGTGATCACGGCCAGCGCGACGTAGGGAACCAGCACCGCGACCAGCGGCGCGCGGCGGAACAGCGGCAGCACCAGCGGCGACAGCAGCACGAACCAGAGGAAGTCGCGCAGGTACCAGGTGGCCGCGAGGCCCTCCAGCCAGAAGCCGGTGGCCGGGGGATCCTCCAGCGGGAACGCCCACAGCAGCACCCGCCAGTCCCACACCAGGCCGGCCGTCAGCATCGAGGGGACCGCCACCGCGGCCAGCACCCACATCGAGGGCAGCAGCCGATGCAGCCGCTTCTCGACCGCCCACGGGCCGTACCGGTCGAGCGACGCCGCCATCAGCGAGCCGGCGAGGGCGAACATCACCGACATGGCGGGGAAGACGATGGTGAGGGCAGCCCAGCCCGTGGAGTGGTAGACCACCACACGAACGGTCGCGACGGCGCGCAACAGGTCGAGATACTGGTTCCGCGATCGCATAGGCCTCATGACTTACCCAGGCCAGGACCAAGGTCGCAAATCAGCGTGAATTATCCCATACTACGGAAAACTAGAAACCAAGCTTGCGCAATTGACGAGGATCACGCTGCCATTCCTTCGCGACCCGCACGTGCAGGTCAAGGTATACCTTGCCACCCAGAAGGCCCTCTATTTCCCGCCGGGCCCGGCTGCCCACCTCTTTCAATCGAGCGCCCCGCGACCCGATCACGATCGACTTCTGGCTGTCGCGCTCCACGTACAGATCCGCGTAGATCTTCGTGAGCCCGCCCTCGACGATCATTTCCTCGACCAGCACCGCGATCGAATGCGGCAGCTCGTCGCGCACCCCTTCGAGGGCCGCCTCGCGGATCAGCTCGGCGATCAGCACCTGCTCCGGCTCGTCGGTCAGCACGTCGTCCGGATACAGCTGCGGCGACTCCGGCAGATACTTGATCATCACGTCGACCAGCTGCCGCACCTGATGCCCCGACACCGCACTGACCGGCACGATCTCGGCGAAGTCGTACAGCTTGCTCACCGCCAGCAGATGCTCGGCCAGCCGCCGCGAGTCCACCAGGTCGACCTTCGTGACCACCGCGATCACCGTCGCCTTGAGCTGCGCCATCTCGGCCGAGATGAACCGGTCGCCGCGCCCCACCGGCTCGTCCGCCGGGAAGCACACCCCGATCACGTCGACCTCGCTCCACACCTCCCGCACGAGATCGTTGAGCCGCTCCCCCAGCAGCGTCCGCGGCCGGTGCAGCCCCGGCGTGTCCACCAGCACCAGCTGCGCGTCCTCGCGATGCAGAATCCCCCGGATCACGTGCCGCGTGGTCTGCGGCTTGTTCGATGTGATGGCGATCTTCTGCCCGACGATCGCGTTGGTCAGCGTGCTCTTGCCCGCGTTCGGCCGCCCGACAAAACACGCGAACCCGGCCCGGTACACCCCATCGCTCGCGTCGCTACGCGCCGCTTCGACATGCCGGTGGACTTTCGGCAGGCGATCACCATCAGGCTTTTTATCCGTACGGGCCGGCGCCGCCCCGCCGGAGCCGGGTCGTCCCCGGCCCTGGGCAGGCTTGCCCTGCCCCCGAGCCGCCCCGGCCCTCGGCTGTTGACCGTCTCTCTTCCCGCGGCCCGGTGACACGTCGGGTGAACTGCCCTCGGCACCGCGACGAGCGGCCCGCCGCTCCTGACGACGAAGCTCGTTCCGCTCACCCGGAGTAGGCCGGCGCTCTCCCGAAGCAGGGCGCTCACCCGGAGCAGGCCGCTCACCCGAAGTGGGCCGCCGCTCCTGCGCAGCCCTCTTGTCGCGGCTGGGGTCGGTCATGCGGTGACCGAGCCGAGCAACGAGCCGTCCGGCGCGGCCACGTGGATCGGCGCGTCCGCCGACAGGTCCCGCACCGCGGCGTGCCCCGCGCCGTCCAGCTCCGACGCCTCGGTCACCACCGCCGCCGCCTCCAGCCGCGCGGCGCCCGACGCCACCGCCGACGCCACCGCCAGCTGCAACGCGGTCACCGACAGGCTCGGCAGCACCACCGTGGCCGCCGCGTACGTGCGACCGTCCTGGTCCCGTACCGCCGCACCCTCGACCGCACCCACCCGCGCGCGTGCGCTTCGCGCCAGAATTACCAGCTTGTTGTCCTCGGCGCTCAGCGCCGTGCCGTCGGTCGCCGGCACGGCGGCCCCTGCGTAGATCTGCTCAGGCATCCGCAGTCTGTCTTTCCTCGGTCTCGGTCTCGGTGTCGGGCTCGGCCGGCTCCTCCGGCGGCGTGACCCGGCGCACCAGCACCGAGTCGATCCGGTTGCGCCGCCCGGTCGTGCCCTCGGCCACCAGGTGCAGGCCGCCCACGTCGACCTTCGCGCCCGGAATGGGCACGCGGCCCAGCGTCTGCGCCAGCAATCCGCCCACGGTCTCCACCTCGTCGGCGGGCAGCTCGACCCCGAACAGCTCGCCCAGGTCCTCGATCGGCAGCCGGGCCGTCACCCGCACCGCGCCGTCCTCGAGGTGCTCGACCGGGGGCCGCTCGACGTCGTACTCGTCGGTGATCTCCCCGACGATCTCCTCGAGGATGTCCTCGATCGTGACCAGACCGGCCGTGCCGCCGTACTCGTCCACCACGATCACCAGGTGGGTGCGGGCCGCCTGCATCTCGGAGAGCAGGTCGTCGACCGGCTTCGACTCCGGCACGAACGTGGCCGGCCGCATCACCTCGGCCACCGCCTGCGCCGTCGCCGCCGGATCGCCCGACTGGGTCCGGCGGATCACGTCCTTGAGGTAGAGCACGCCCAGCACGTCGTCGACGCTCTCCCCGATCACCGGGATCCGCGAGAAACCGGAGCGCAGGAAGAGGTAGAGCGCCTGCTGGAGAGTCTTGGACTCCTCTATCCACACCATCTCGGTCCGCGGCACCATCACCTCGCGGGCGATCGTGTCGCCCAGCGCGAACACCGAGTGGATCATCTCGCGCTCGCCGTGCTCGACGACCCCGCGCTGCTCCGCCAGGTCGACCAGCTCGCGCAGCTCCACCTGGCTGCCGAACGGCCCCTCCGGGAAGCCCCGGCCCGGCGTGACCGCGTTGCCGATCAGGATCAGCAGCGAAGCGAGCGGATTGAGCACCTTGCCCAGCCAGCGCACCAGCGGCGCGGCGGCCCGGCCCACGGCGTACGCGTGCTGGCGCCCGATCGTGCGGGGGGCGACCCCGACCACGACGAAGCTCACCACCGTCATCACGCCGGCCGTGACCAGCGCGGCCTGCCAGCCGATCCCCCAGCTGTCCACGGCGACCAGCGCGATCATCGTGGTCGCGGTGAGCTCGCACAGCAACCGCAGCAGGAGCAGCAGGTTGAGGTGGCGCACCACGTCCTTGGCCACGGCGGCCAGCGCGGCCGCGCCACGCTGACCCTCCCGGGCCATCTCGGCCGCGCGCGCCGTCGACACCGTGCCGAGCGCCGCGTCGGCCATCGAGGCCAGCCCGGCCAGGAAGACCAGGATCACCGCGACGGTGATCAGCTGCACGTCCGGCAGGCCGGCCGAGGCCGGGCCGCCCGCGAGCAGATGTCCGGGACCCACGTGATCAACTGCCGCGAGCAGGGGTGCGGGATCCACGCGATCAACCAGCCTGCCGTCCGGCCCGCCAGCCTTGCAGCAGGCGGTTCTGCAGCGCGAACATCTCGCGCTCCTCCTCCGGCTCGGCGTGGTCGTAGCCGAGCAGATGCAGCGCGCCGTGCACCGTCAGCAGGTGCAGCTCGTCGGCGGCCGAATGCCCCGCCGCGGCGGCCTGCTTGGCGGCCACCTCGGGGGCCAGCACGATGTCGCCGAGCAGCGCCGGCTCCCCGGTGCCGGCCTCGCCGGGACCGTGGTCGACGCTGCCCTCGTCCATCGGGAACGCGAGCACGTCGGTCGGGCCGTCGCCACCCATCCAGCGGTGGTTCAGCTCGGCCATGTAGTCGATGTCGACGAGCAGGATCGACAGCTCGGCGAGCGGGTTGACCCCCATCTCGTCGAGGGCGTACCGGGCCACCGCGAGGATCGCGTCGGTGTCGACCTCGACTCCCGACTCGTTGGCGATCTCGATGGACATTGCGGGTTATTCACGACCTTCCGTGAGATGCGGTAAGGGTGAGCTGAGCTGCGGCGTCTCCACCGTCGTGAATAATCCGCACCGGTGCTCTTACCCCTTGAACTCAGCGCCGACGCCCGGAACGGCCACCCGATGAGGCGGCCCGTCCGGGCACGGCGCGGACGGATTGGGTGGCGCTTTGCTCCTGCTCGGCGTCATACCGTGCGTACGCGTCAACGATCTCCGCCACCAGCCGGTGGCGCACCACGTCGGCACTGGACAGCTCGGCGAAGTGCACGTCCTCGACCCCGTGCAGGATCTCGCGCACGACCTTGAGGCCGCTCGAGGTGCCACCCGGCAGGTCGACCTGCGTGACGTCGCCGGTGACGACGATCTTGGATCCGAAACCGAGACGCGTGAGGAACATCTTCATCTGCTCGGGCGTGGTGTTCTGCGCCTCGTCCAGAATGATGAACGCGTCGTTGAGCGTGTTGTGGGTGACGATCAGGTCGTCGGTGACATAGAGCGAGTCGGCGGCCGCGACCGAGATGCACACGGTCCCGGCCTCGCCCTCGGGCTCGATCGCCTCGATCATCCGCATCGGGCGACCGCCTCCGGACACATCGTATTTCGCCTGCTTGCGGCCGAGCCGGAACGGCTGGATGCCCTCGGGCAGACGGATGTCGAGGACGAAGGCGTCATGCCGGTAGCCGACCGGGCGCCCGTTCGCCTTACCGGGCTTGCGGCCGAGCGCCAGGCGACGTCGCCAATAGGCCACCCCGCCCAGCGAGCGGACGAGGAAGACGACGTCGTCGCGCAGTCGTTCGGAGCACGTCGTGTACTGGATGCGGCACGTGCGACCACGCTGGGTAACCGGGCCGCCGTCGCTGTCGAGCAGGCCCTGGAGCACCGCCAGCCGGATCGCGGCGCTGTTCCACAGATAGGCCGGCGGCACGAACTTCGTCTCCGAGCGGGTCCCGGCCAGGCCGAGCTGCCGGAGCACGGCCGTCACCGGGTTGGCGGTGATCACGCCGCCCCGCCCGCCGCCGCCCTCGCGGCGCAGCACGTAGTCGTACCCGTGCCTGTGGAACACCTCGACGCCCGGCAACGCGGCCTCAAGGCTCTCCGCGAGCTCGGGGTCGGCGGTGGAGAACGCCGGCGTGGTCGAAGTCGTAAGGCAGCCGTCGCCGAGGAGCAGACCCAACGCGTACGCGTCGAGCGGCACCTCCTGCGGCACGAACTCGACCGGATCGACCATCGGAAGCTCATAGCGGCGCACCGCGCCCCGGCGCAGCTTGCCGATCATCTCGTCGGTCTGCAGCACCCGCCATGGGCGGCCGTGACTGCGGTCGTCGACCGAGCGGACCGTCCATAGGTGCTCCCCGCAGGCCAGCGTCGACGCGCCGTCCTGGGTCGTCAGCCGGTAGACCGGCTTGCGGCCCTGCGGGTAGACCCCGAGCACCGGGGTCGGCAAGCCGTCGGAGCCGACCACCAGGTCACCGACCCGGAGGTCGCCGAGCTGCCGCCAGCCGTCGGGCGTCAGCACCTTGGTCGTGAGCGGCTGCGCCCGACCACGCATGTAGGCCAGCGGCGCGACCTCGATCGTGCCGGCGGCCATCAGGCGCGGGATCGACTCCGGGTCGAGCATGTCGTGCAGGGCGTCGTAGAGCGGCCGCAGGTACGGGTCGATCTTTTCGGTGAGGGTGCCGGGCAGGAAGCCCAGCCGCTCGCCGGCCTCGACCGCCGGGCGGGTCAGGATGATGCGGCTGATCTGCTTGGCGGTCAGCGCCTGCACCGCCTTGGCCATCGCCAGGTACGTCTTTCCGGTGCCGGCCGGGCCGATGCCGAAGACGACCGTGTTCTCGTCGATCGCGTCGACGTAGTGCTTCTGGCCCAGCGTCTTGGGGCGGATGGTGCGCCCGCGCCGGGAGAGGATGTTGAGCGTCAGCACCTCGGCCGGGCGCTCGGAGGTGTTCTCCTCGAGCATGTTGGCGGTACGGCGGACCGAGTCGACGGTGAGCGTCTCGCCCTTCTCGATGAGCTCGATCAGCTCGGAGAAGAGGCGTTCGGCGGTGGCGTTCTCGGCGGGGTCGCCGGTGATGGTGATCTCGTTACCGCGGACGTGGACGTCGCTGGCGAGGGTTCGCTCGATGAGCCGCAGGATTTCGTCCTTGGCACCCAGCAGGTTGACCATGATCTTCGGATCGGAGACCGAGATCTTGGTCTGCACCCGCGCCGCGCCGCTGGAGCCCGCGCTGGAAGGGTTCGGCGTACCGGTCATAGGGCGGCCCGGGGGCCTCCGCCACCTGCTTTCATGCTCAGCGCCGCTGACACGTCGACGCGTTCATCAATGATCTTGCTTGGGCTTTCCGCTGCGGGTCACCACAGCGATCGTGCCATCGTATCCGCTGGGCACGCTCGCCGCCGATGCCATTATCGTCCGCTCACTCACCGGAACCGTCCCAGGCCGCGCCGCCGTCGAACGCCTCCTGCACGCGCGTGAACCGGTAGGTCGCCCAGTGCATCAGCACCACCGCGCCGCTCGCGTCGCGGGTCAGCCGCAGCTGCTCGCCCGCCTCGCGGCCGGAGACCGTGCGCAGCACGTCGGGGCGGCCGGGCAGCGGCCGGAAGATCGACGGGGGCAGGTCGGCCGGCGTGCCGGCGACCCGGGCCTGCAGGGCGCCGTCGTGCCAGGAGAAGACGAACTGCGATCCCTCGCTCCACCAGTTGCCGAGCGCGGAGCGGATCTCGCGCGGGGCGGGCGGCGCCGGCGACCAGGGCTCGATCTCGGCCGGGTCGAGCTCGACGGCCATCCGTAGCAGCTCGTGCACCAGTTCGTTGATCTGGTCGGCGGTACCGGAGGAGCCGAGCACGGCGCAGCCGAGGGCATCGGGGGTGCCTTCGCCGCCGCGCCGGCCGTGGACGCCGGCCAGGAAGCCGGGCATGGCGCCGTTGTGCCCGACGTCCATGGCGCGCCGGCCCTGCGGGTGCAGCATCAGGCCGAGGCCGAAGCCGGAGATCCAGTTGACCTCGTCGCGGGTGGTCAGCGGCCAGCGCATCTCGTCGACGGTGGCGGCGGCCAGCACGTTGCCGTCCGGGTCGATCAGCTCGGGCGAGACGAGGAACGACGCCCAGGTGGCCATGTCGTCGGCGGTGCTCCAGAGCTGGGCGGCCGGCCCGGCGCCGCCGAGGTCGAGGTCGGGCTCGGGGCGGGCGGCGTCGGAGAACTCGTCGACGAGGTAGCCGACCGCGGCCTGGGCCGGGGTGGCGGTGGTGGTGGCGGTGAGGCCGAGCGGCTCGAGGATCCGGTCGGTGAGCAGGCTGTCCCAGGTCGTCCCGTGCAGCCGGGCGACCAGCTGGCCGAGCACCCCGAACGCGAGGTTGGAGTAGTGGAAGCGGCGGGCGTTGGGGAGCACCCGCTCGGCCCGGTCGAGCTCGGCGAGCAGGCGGTCGGCGTCGGGCGAGACGAGGGTGTCCCAGACGTCGCCGTGCGGTTCGCGCTGGAGGCCGGAGGTGTGCGAGAGCAGCCGGCGGATGGTGGCGTCGTCGTGGGCCGGCAGGTCGAGGTACGCCGAGAGCGGTTTGTCGAGGTCGAGCAGCCCTTCGTCGCGCGCCTGCATGACCAGCACGGCGGTGAAGGTCTTGGTGACCGAGCCGATCCGGAAGCGGGTGTCGGGGCCGAGCGGGTGGCCCGGGTTGCCGGAGTCGCCGACGGTGAACACCCACGGCTCGCGGTCGGCCCGGTGCAGCGCGACCGAGAGGGCGGGGACGCGCCCATCGGCCTGGGCTTTGCGAGCCGCCCGTTCGTATCGGGCGAGGGCGCCGCTCATCGAATCGCCAGCATCGGGCCGAGGGGCTCGCCGCCGAGCAGGTGCGCGTGGACGTGGAACACTTCCTGCCCCGCGTACGCGCCGGTGTTGAACAGCAATCGGAAACCGTCGGTGCGCAAGCCCTCGGCCTCGGCCACCGCCGCCGCCGCGGCGAGAAGGTCGGCGGAGCCGGCCGGATCGTTCGTCGCGAGCGCGACCACGTCGGGGTGATGTTCCTTGGGGATCACCAGGACGTGCACGGCGGCCTTGGGGTCGATGTCCCGGAACGCGAGGGTCGTCGCGGTCTCGTGCACGACGGTGGCCGGGATCTCACCCGCGACGATCCGGCAGAACAGGCAGTTGTTGTCCACCCGCCAGATCTTAGGGTTAGCAGATGATCGAGATAACGGACGTCATCAAGCGGCTCTCCCTTGAGGAGAAGGTGTCGCTGCTGGCCGGGCAGGACTTCTGGTCGCTGCCGGCGATCGAGCGGATCGGGCTGCGCTCGCTGGTGATGTCGGACGGGCCGATCGGGGTGCGCGGGACGGGGTGGGCGCCGGACGATCCGTCGATCGCGCTGCCCAGCCCGACCGCGCTGGCCGCGGCCTGGGATCCGGAGCTGGCCGAGACGGCGGGCCGGTTGCTCGGGCAGGAGGCGCGGCGCAAGGGCGTGCACGTGCTGCTGGGCCCGACGGTGAACCTGCAGCGCACCCCGCTCGGCGGCCGCCACTTCGAGTGCTATTCCGAGGATCCGCTGCTCAGCGGCGAGGTCGCGGAGGGTTTCGTGCGCGGGGTGCAGGCGTACGGGGTGGGCACGACGGTGAAGCATCTGGTCGGCAACGACTTCGAGACCGACCGGATGGAGGTGGACGTCCGGATCGGCGAGCGGGCGCTGCGCGAGATCTATCTGGCGCCGTTCGAGCGGGTCGTCGAGGCCGGCGGCTGGGGCGTGATGAGCGCGTACAACGGGGTGAACGGCTCGCCGATGGCTTCGAACGGGCGGCTCCAGGACGAGATCCTCAAGGGCGAGTGGGGCTTCGACGGGGTGGTCGTCTCGGATTGGCGGGCCGCCCGGTCGACGGTCGGGGCGGCGCTGGGCGGGCTGGACATCGCGATGCCACAGCTGGAGAACCCGTGGGGCGCGGCGCTGGTGTCGGCGGTCCGGTCCGGCGAGGTGCCGGAAGAGGTGATTGACGACAAGGTAGGGCGGGTGCTGCGGCTCGCCGTACGCGTCGGCGCTTTTGATGATTTGCCGGAGATTTCCGGGGGGCTCGATGGGGATCGGGTCGCGCACGAGGTGGCGGCCCGGTCGTTTGTGCTGGCCCGCAACGAGAACTTCACCCTTCCGCTGGAACCGGCCGCCCTGACCCGGGTGGCTGTGATCGGCGCGCTGGCGATGGACGCGCGGGTGCTCGGCGGCGGCAGCGCCCAGGTGTCCCCGCCGCACACGATCTCGCCGATGGAGGGCCTGGCCCGGGCGCTGTCCGGGGTGGACGTCGAGTACGCGATCGGCGCCGACCCGCGCCCGTTCCTGCCGGCCCTGCACAATCCCACCGAGGTGGTCATCGGCGAGCACACGTTCACCGTGGACCCCGCGGCCGTGCGCTGGATCGGCTCGCTCCCCGGCGGGCTCGACAAGGATGTGGTCGAGGGCCTGCGCCTGATCACCACCTACACCCCCGGCGTGGGCGGCGAGCACACCTTCGCGGTCTCCGGCTTCGGCACGTTCCGGCTCTCGATCAACGACAAGATTTTGTACGAGGGCACCCTGCACCCGCCCGGCACCGGCCGGGCCGACCTGCTGCTCTCCCCGCGCGAGCAGCGCGTTGCCGTCGAGCTGACGGCCGGCGTGCCGGCCCGGATCGTGCTCGAGCAGACCATCGCCCGCGGCGCCGGCCACTCGGTGGCCACCACCCTCGGCCACCGCCCGCCGGCCCCCGACGAGGACGGCATGATCGAGGAGGCCGCCGCCCTGGCCGCCGAGTCCGATGTCGCGGTCGTCGTCGTGGGCACCACCGAGCAGGTCGAGTCGGAGGGCTTCGACCGCACGTCGCTGGCCCTGCCCGGCCGCCAGGACGAGCTGGTCGCCCGGGTGGCCGCCGCCAACCCGCGCACGATCGTGGTGGTGAACGCCGGCTCGCCGGTCCTGATGCCGTGGTCGTCCTCGGTCGCCGCGATCCTGCTGACCTGGTTCCCCGGCCAGGAGGCCGGCGCCGCCCTGGCCGACGTCCTGCTGGGCGTGACCGAGCCCGGCGGCCGCCTGCCCACCACGTGGCCGCGCGCCGAGGCCGACTGCCCGGTCCTGGCGATCGAGCCGGTCGACGGCGTCGTGGCGTATGACGAGGGCATCTTCGTCGGCTATCGGGGCTGGCTGCGTTCCGGAAAGACCCCGCTCTACGCCTTCGGCCACGGTCTCGGCTACACCACCTGGCACTACGAGGAGATGGCGGTCACCGCGACCGAGGCGGTGGTCACCCTGACCAACGCGGGCGCGCGGGCCGGCCGCGAGGTCGTCCAGGTGTACGTGTCCGCGCACGCGTCCGCGCCCGAGCGCCCGGCCCGCTGGCTCGCCGGTTTCGCGAACGTCGAGGCCCACCCCGGCGAGACGGTGACCGTCCGGATCCCGCTGCCGCCCCGCAGGTTCCAGATCTGGGACGGCGGCTGGCAAACCATCGCGGGCGAGTACACAGTGGCCGCCGCGCACGCCCTGGACGACCTCCGCCTGGAGGCGCCGCTGACCATCTCGTGACCGGGTCAGGAGCGGGACTGCCACGCCTTCCACAGCTCGGCGTAGCGGCCGCCCGCGGTCACCAGCTCGTCGTGGGTGCCCTCCTCGAGCACGGCGCCTTCCTCGAGGACCACGATGCGGTCGGCGGTGGCCGCCTGGGTCAGGCGGTGGGCGACCAGCAGGGTGGTGCGACCACGGGTCGCGGCCAGGGCGGACTCCTCCAGGGCCCGCGCCCCGGCGCTGCCGGCCTCGGCGGTGGCCTCGTCGAGGATGGCCACAGCGGGGTCGAGCAGGACCAGGCGGGCCAGGGCCAGCTGCTGGCCCTGGGCCGCGGTGAGCGGATGGCCGCCCTCGCCCACCGGCGTGCGCAACCCGGACGGCAGCGCCAGCGCCCAGTCCAGGGCGCCGACGGTCGCCAGGGCCTCGCGGACCTCCTCCACCGAGGCCGACGGGCGGGCCAGCCGGACGTCCTCGATCAGCGGGCCGGCGAAGACGTGGGTCTCCTGGCTGATCACCGCGATCACGCCGGGAGCGAGCTCGTCCACCGGCACGCCGCCCGCCGACGCCGTACCGCATGGGGGCCGCAGGATGCCGGCGGCGATGGACGCCACGGTGGTTTTCCCGGCGCCGGTGGAGCCGACCAGCGCGACCCGCTCACCCGGCGCGACCCGCAGGGTGATGTCGCGCAGCACCGGCACCCGGGCGTCGTACTCGAAGCACACGTGATCGAGCGCCAGGTCCGCCTTGTCCAGCTGCACCTCCCCGGCCGCCGCGACCCGGAGCGTGCCCACCCCGACCAGGCGGGCCAGGCCGGCGCCGGCCTCCTGGATCTCGTCGAAGGTGAACAGGATCATGCCGACCGGGTTGAAGAGCCGGTGGAACAGCACCGCCGCGGCCGCCGTCTCGCCGACCGTCACCCAGCCGGAGCGCACGAACCAGAAGCCCGCCACCAGGATCGTCGCCAGGCCGACCAGTTCGGCCCGGTTGATCCGGCCGACGAAGCGGGTGAACAGCGTGAACACCCCGACCGACAGGTCACGGGCCCGCGCCGACGCGGCGTCGATGCCGGCCAGGTGGCGCGCCTCGAGGCGGTACGCGTGCACCGTGCGTACGCCCTGGAGGCTCTCCATCAGCATCTGCGACCGTTCACCGATCGCGATCCGCTCCCGGGCGTAGACGGGCGCGGACCGCGGCAGGTACCAGCGCAGCGCGGCGAGGTACAGCGGCAGGGCGGCGAGTCCGGCCGCGCCGAGCCGCCAGTCCAGCCCGAACATGGCGGTCACGCTGAGCACGGCCAGCAGGATCGCCGAGATGACGGTGGGTAACACCTCGGCGGCGGCCGTGCCGATCGCGGCCACGTCGGCGCCGACCCGGGACAGCAGGTCGCCGCGGCCGGTGCGGTCGAGGACGGTGGCGGGCAGGCGCAGCGCGATGCCGACGGTCTCCTCGCGCAGGGCGGCGAGTATCCGCTCGCCGAGGCGGCTGACCAGGGTCGCGGTGGCGCCGGAGGCCAGCCCGCCGACGAGGGCGGCCACGATGACCAGGACGGCGATGGGGATCAGGGCGGCGGGCGCGGCGTCTTCGCGTACGAGGTCGACGAGCCGGCCCAGCGCGGTGACCGGAACCACCGACGCGGTCGCGCCGATCAGCCCGGTCAGGAGCGTGCCGGCCAGCTCGAGGCGGCGGGTGCGCAGCTGGCCGAACAACCATCCGCCGGTCTGCCGCGCGGTGGCGACCGGCAGCGCCGCGCTCATCGCAGCACCGCCGCCCGGTAGGCGGGATCGGCGGCGGCGAGCGAGGCGTGCGTGCCGGTGGCCACGATCTCGCCGTCGCGCAGCACCACGACCCGGTCGGTGACGGCGAGCAGGGCCGGGCTGGTGGTGACGATCAGCGTGCCGAGCGTGGATCCGGGGCGGTGCCGCAGGTCGCGGATGCCGCGGGCGATCGCGTGCTCGGTGACCGCGTCGACGGCGGTGGTCGGGTTGTGCAGCACGAGCAGCCGGGGCCCGGCCAGCAGCGCGCGGGCCAGCGCGAGTCGCTGCCGCTGACCGCCGGAGAGGGCGGAGCCGCGTTCGGCGATGGCGTGGTCGAGACCGTCCGGGTGGGCGGCGACCACGTCGTCGGCGGCCGAGGCGTCGAGCACCCGGTCGAGGTCGCCGGATTTCTCGGACAGCACGATGTTCTCCCGGATCGTGCCGGAGAACAGCTCGGGATAGTGCGGCGCCACCAGCACGTCCGGCGAACCGTCGTCGTAGAGCCGCAGAAGCGACGCCGCGTCGGTTTCCACGACCACGCCCAGGCACTCGCCGGACGTCGGCAGGACCGGCGGATGGCCCGCGGTGCTCGGCGCGGACGGGGCGCGCAGGACCTCGGCGATGCGGTCGGCCGAGGCCCGCGAGGTCGCGATCCACGAGGGCGCCGCCGACAGGGTGGCGAACGGCTCCCCGAGGAAGGCCGCCAGGCCGATCACCGTGACCAGCTCGCCGGCGCTGATCCGCCCGGTCAGCGCGAACCAGCCGGCCAGGATCGCGATCCCGCCGGCCAGCAGCGTGCTGACCATGGTGGAGGCGGCCTGGAAGCCGCCCTGGGTGCGCGCCGCCAGCAGGGTCGCCCGCAGCGACTCCCGGCTCACTTCGCGGTATCGCGCGTCGGCCGCCTCCTGCGCGCCGATGCCGCGCAACGGCCGCAGCCCGGTGACCAGGTCGGTGGCGACCGAGGAGGCCCGGCCGGCGACCTCCTGACGCGCGGCGACCCGCCGGGTGATCAGCGGCGCGGCCCGCTGCATCGCGATCAGCACGACCGGCGTGCCGACCAGCACGACGAGCCCGAGCGGCACCGAGATCAGGCAGAGCCCGACCGCGCTGACCGCGGTGGCCACCAGCGCCCCGACGATCCGCGGCACGTAGTCGAGCAGGTAGGACGCGTGGTCGGCGTCGGTCGTCGAGATGGTGAGCACGTCGCCGGTGCGCACGTCCACGCGCGGGGTGAGCACCTTGGCCGCGACCTCGAGGCGCAGCGCGTGCGACTCGTCGGCGAGGGCACGCATCAACTGCCGGGCGCCGTTGCGGTACGCCGTGGTGAGCAGCAGGAACAGCAGGCCGAGCAGGCCGACCCAGAGCGCCAGCCGGGCCATCGAGCCGGACGCCACGGCCAGGTCGACGGTCTCGCCGATGACGATCGGCACGGTCGCCTCGCAGGCCTGGTGCAGGGCGATCAAGGAACATCCGGCCAGCAGCCGCCATCGATTGCGGGATACGGCCCGCCAGAGCACGTTCACCGCCGGCGCCGGGAGCTGGCCAGATTCAGTCATCGAATACCGACCTTCGCGCGGCGGACCCGGCAGATCAAGACTTCCGGGCGCCCAATGCTCGCGAAGCGCGTCCGGACCGTGACGGAAGGTACGGTCCGCACCAATCCGCACCAGGTTCGGGCGGGTCGGCCTCCAGCGACGGTGTGGGTTAACTCTCTGTAATGTCAACCGCTTTGACTCTGCGTAGTTTTCGGCTAGAGTCGGATCAGTCCGATTCACCCCTTATGCCAGGTAGGTAGAGTTTCCATGTCGCTCGCTCCCATAACGTTGCGTAACTCCTCGGCCGACTACCGTGACCTTGCGCCAATGATTCACCGGCAGCGACTGGTGGTGGAGGGGTACCCGACATTCGTGATCACCGATGAGCACATCAAGGACTACCTGTCCCAGCTCTCGGTGGTCACCGACATGATCACGCTGATCGAGCCGGTCACGCACTGCAGCGACCTCTACGGCTGGGCCGGCTGGATCCACTGGGAGACCTCGGGCGCGCACTTCTACTCCTGGGAGCGCCCGATCTCGTTCTTCAGCGTCGACATCTACACCTGCAAGGCCTTCGACCCGGCCGAGGTCGTCGCGTTCACCGAGCGGTACTTCCGGACCACCGAGATCGTCGCGAAGGGCTTCTGATGTCCTACGACCTCGACGAGTCCACGGTCCGCCAGGCCGTCGCCACGGCCCTCGCCCTGCACGCCGACCGGCCCGGCCGATTCCTGGCCCTGGCGGTCGCGCCCGCCTCCCCGCTCGCCGACGTCGCCCGCACGGTCGAGCGGCAGGTCTTCGAGGAGTCGTTCGGCAACGACACCACCACCATGGCCGGCGAGTACACCCGCTATGAGAACGACAGCCTGTTCTTCCTGGTGCTCGACCGCCGGACCGGCCTGCCCGCCGGCGCCGGCCGGGTCATCGACGGCGGCGGCAAGACCCTCGACGACGCGCCCGCCCGCATCGGCACCGACCTGTCCGTCATCGTCGCCCGGCACGGCCTGGCCAACGGCCGGATCTGGGACTTCGCCACGCTCGCGGTGCTGCCCGCCTACCGCGGCGGCAAATCCGGCCTCGCGGTCAGCTCGCTGCTGTACCGCACCTTCCTCAACGCGGGACGACTGGCCGGCGTACGCCATGTCGTCGCCCTGCTGGACCAGCGCGCCCACCGCAACCTGAAGCTGCTGGGTGTGGAATTCGCGCCGATGGCCGGCTCGGCGCCGTTCGAGTACCTCGGCTCCCCCGCCACCGAGGCGCTCCACGTGCCGTTCCCCGAGCTGATCCCGTCGATCGCCCGGCAGGCCGACCGGCTGCGCCGCCTCGGCCGGCCGTTCCGCGGCGGCATCCGGGCCCGGGGCCTGCGCCGGCTGATCGTCCGCCGGGTCGCGGCGCGGATCGCGCACCAGGTCTCCTCGGGCGACGGCCTCGACGAGCGCATCGCGCTGCCGGGTCTGGACCGCCGCCGGCTGGTCCGCCAGCTCTGATCCCGACCGCCCAGGCGGGGACTCACCAGCGGCCCAGGCGGGTGGACAGCACCGAGAGCGCGGCGACGCCCGCGGTCGACGTACGCAAAACCTCGCCGCCCAATCGCACGGCGACCGCCCCCGCGGCTTCGAAGCAAGCCCTCTCGGCATCGTCGATGCCGCCCTCGGGCCCGACCACCAGCACGATCTCCCCGCTCGCCGGCAGGCCGGCCGTGGCGAGCCGCACGGTCGCCTCCTCGTGCAGCACGAACGCCGCCGCCGCGGCGGACAGGCGGGCCGCGATCTGCTTGGTCGAGCAGTCCGGGTCGCCGCCGACCACCGGCAGCCAGGCGCGCCGGGCCTGCTTGGCCGCCTCCCGCGCGGTGGCCGCCCACTTCTCGCGCGACCTGGCGCCGCGGTCGCCGCGCCACTGCGCCACCGACCGGGACGCGGCCCACGGCAGGATCTCGTCGACCCCGATCTCGGTCATCGCCTGCACGGCGAGCTCGCCCCGGTCGCCCTTGGCGATCCCCTGCGCGACGACCAGGCGCGGGTCGGCGGCCGGTGTCGCGTCCCGGGTCAGGACGCGCACTTCGACCGTGCCTTTGCCGACCGCGGTCACCTCGGCCGTCGCGCTCCCGCCGCGCCCGTCGGCGAGGATCAGCGTCTCGCCGGCGCGCAGCCGCTGCACGGTCGCGGCGTGGTGGCCCTCGGGCCCGGTCAGCGTGCCGAACGGACCGGCGGGCAGGTCGTCGACCAGGAACAGGGGCGCGGACACCGGAGAATTATGCGCCGTGCCGGTCGGCCAGCACCGTCACCACCGCCAGCAGGACGGTCAGCAACGCCGCGAGGCCGGCCAGCCGCAGCCGGGAGCGGCTCGGCCAGCCGACGGCCGGCCGCGGCCCGTCTTCGCCGAGCACCACCGCGCTGAGCTCGGCGCCCACGTCGCCGGCCGGCAGCCGGTCGGCCGGGTCCGGGCGCAGCAGGCCCTCGAGCACCGGGCCGAGCGGGCCGGCCAGCCGGGCCGGGTCGGGCGGCTCCTCGGCGATGGCGCTCAGCGTGTCGTCGAGGGTGGCCCGGGCGTACGGCGGCCGTCCCTCTACCGCGTGGTAGAGCGTGGCGCCCAGCGACCACAGGTCCGACTCGGGCAGCGCGAGGCCGTCCATCCGCTCGGGCGCCAGGTATTTGGGCGAGCCGAGGACGATGCCGGCCGCGGCCAGCGCGCGCAGGCCGTCGTCGGTGACCGCCGGGCCGAAGTCGGTGAGCACCACCCGGCCGTCGTCGGCGATCAGCACGTTGCTCGGCTTCACGTCGAGGTGCAGCAGGCCGGCCCGGCGCACGGCGAGCAGGGCGTCGAGGACGGCGAGGCCGATGCCGGCGACCCGGGCCGGCGGCAGCGCGCCGCACTCGTCGAGGATCTGCTGGAGCGAGCGGGACGGCACGTACTCCATGACGATCCAGGGCGCGTCGGCGTCCGGGAGCACGTCATACGTGCGCACGACGTTCGGGTGACCGATCGCCGCGAGGGCGCGGGCCTCGCGGACCGTCCAGTCGAGGAACAGGTCGCGCTCGTCGGGGTCGAGCTCGTCGGGCGGCGCGGTCTTCTTGATCGCTACCGGCCGCCCGGCGGCCTCGTCGTCGGCCAGCCACACCCGGCCCAGGCCCCCGGCGCCGAGCGGGTGAACCAGCCGGTAGCGCCCGGCCACGATGGTGCCTGTCCTCACCGGCGGACCACAGCCGTAAGCGTCACTCTGCACTCAATCCGGAAGATCAGTACGGACAACCCGAACCGTACATCACCCACCCGATACCGGTTCGAAGCTGCGCAGGACTTGATCGAAAATGCTGACATCCGTCGCCCAGGAGTCGGCGGGCGACCGCATGTCGAGCACGAACATGCGCCGGCCGTCGGCCGCCTGGACCGCCCATCGCGTCACGCGCACCGCCCCGCCCGAGGATGGCAGATAGGTGAACTCCCACACCACCACGCCGGGTGCGTCCGGCGGCTGCTCGATCCGGATCCGGCGGTACCCGGGCAGCCGGATCCGGGCCTCGGCGGCGGTGAACGCGGCGACCACGTTCCCGGGCGGCGGCTCGGCCCGGATCTCCACCCGGAGCCGGCCGTCGCCCGCCCGCAGCCCGCCGCCGGGCAGCTCGGCGGCCTCCGGCCAGCCCCGCGGCAGGGCGACGCGGAACAGGGGCGACGTGGTGGACCAGGCGAAACCGGCCGGCAGCTCCGGCAGGCCCACCGCCGCCGGCGGCGGCAGGCTGGCGGGCTCGTCGTCCCGGCCGGTCATGAGGAACAGCGCGGCCAGCACGATCAGCACCGCGACAGCGGCCACGATCACGGCGAGGCGCGGCCCAGGCGCGGCGGCCGGAGGCGCGGCGGCAGGTGGCAGAACGTCCGGTGGCAGAGCGGCGGGTGGCAGGGCGGCCAGTGGCTCGGCGGCCGGATCCGGGGACGAGGCGGACGCCGCCTTCTGGGCCGGCTGCTTCAGCACGGCCCGGAGGCCCTCCGCCACCTGGGGCGGGGCGAGCCGGGCCGCGGGATCGAGGCGCAGCAGGCCCTCGATCACCGGGGCGAGCGCGCCGGCCCGCCGGGGCGGATCCGGCGGCCCCTCGGTGATGGCGAGCAGCGTCGCGGCGGTGGTGTCCCGCACGTACGGCGGCAGGCCCTCGACGGCGTGGTAGAGCGTGGCGCCCAGCGACCACAGGTCGGACTCGGGCAGCGCGACCCCGTCGTACAGCCGCTCGGGAGCCAGGTATTTGGGTGAGCCCAGGACGATGCCGGCGCCGGCCAGCGCCCGCACGCCCTCGGTGGTGACCGCCGGGCCGAAGTCGGTGAGCACCACCCGGCCGTCGTCGGCGATCAGCACGTTGCTCGGCTTGACGTCCAGGTGCAGCAGGCCGGCCCGGCGCACGGCCAGCAGCGCCTCGAGGACGGCCAGGCCGATCCCCGCCACCCGGGCCGGCGGCAGCGGGCCGGACTCGTCGAGCACCGCCTGCAGCGACCGGGACGGCACGTACTCCATCACGATCCAGGGGGCGTCGTCGCCGGGCACGACGTCGAGCGTGCGCACCACGTTCGGGTGACCGACCAGGGCGAACGCGCGCGCCTCGCGGACCGTCCAGACCCGGAACAGGTCCTGCTCGTCGGGCGTGAGACCGGCCGGGATCTCGCATCTCTTGATGGCGACCGGGTCGTCTCGATCGAGCTCGTCGCAGGCCAGCCACACCCCGCCCATGCCCCCGGCGGCCAGCGGCTGCACCAGCCGATAGCGCCCGGCGACGAGCTGCCCGACCGTGGTCACCATCCCAGGCCACCCTTGAAGATCAACAAGCGTTGATGAGCCAAGCCGACCGTACTGCATGGACGCACGGTGTGGGGTAGGTCGCTCTCCGGACTCGACCCTGCGGTGCGGCGGGCGTATGGTCGGCTGCGACTTCCTCCGAGGCGATGCTGGGCGATGAGGCACATGCCGATACCTGGACATGGTCGGATCTGGCGGGCGCTGCCTCTTCTCTGCGCCGGCCTGCTGCTTCTCCTGCCTGGCACAGCGCCGGCCGCGCACCGGGAACCGTCCGCCGCGCCGGCCGCGCACCAGGAACCGTCCGCGGCACCGGCCACGCACCGGGCCCCGGCCACGCCCTCCGCGCCCGACCTGGCCATCCAGTTCGAGGCGCTGCTCGGGCAGCACTCGGTGCTCGCGGCCGACCTGATGCGCAGCCGCATCCGTGGCGACGACGACTTCGTGCAGTCCGCCAACGCGGCGCTGGGCAAGAACACCACGGCCATGACCACGCTGATCGGGCAGTTGTTCGGCAAGCCCACGGCGGACAAGTTCGGTCCGATGTGGTCGCAGCACATCGTGGAGCTCTTCGCCTACGCCGGCGCGCTCGCGGCGCACGACGCGGAGGCGCTCGACGACGCGCGCGGCGTGCTCGTGGAGTACGAGCAGGAGCTGGGCGACTTCTTCGCCGACGCGTCCAAGGGCCGCCTGCCGAGATCGGCGGCCCGGGCCGCGGTCGTGCAGCATGTCGGACATCTGACAGAGCAGGCCGACGCGTACGCGGCGAAGGACTACCCCACGGCCGACTCGCTCTACCGGATGGGCTACCGGCACACGTACGACCTGGGGCTGACCCTCGCGAACGCGCTGCTGCCGACCGGCGACGCCGACACGTTGAAGCAGCCGCTGTGGCGGTTGCGCTCCCAGCTCGGCAAGCTGCTCGCCGAGCACGCCGCGCTGGTGGAGGACCTGACCCGCGCGGCCGTGACCCGCTCCCCCGACTTCGCCGCCTCCGGCCAGATGATCAACGGGAACACCCGCGACCTCGCCGCCGCCGTGGACTCGCTGTTCGGCCCGGCCGCGGCCCGGCAGTTCCAGGCGCTGTGGGGCGACCACGTCGAGCAGCTGGTGGCGTACGCGACCGCGACGGCCGGGGGCGACCAGGCCAAGCAGGCGCAGGCCAAGGCGGCGCTGGCCGGCATCGAGACGCGGACGGCCGCGTTCCTGAACGGCGCGACCGGCAGGCGGATGAGCTCCGCGGAGCTCGAGGCGGCGCTGCAGCAGCACGACCTGATGCTGCTCAAGCACGCCGACGCGTACGCGGCCAAGGACTACGCCACGGCGCACGACGTCGCCTACGACACGTACCAGGAGATGTTCGACCTGGCGCGCACGATGGCCGACGCGTTCGGGGCGACGGTGGCGGCGCGGCTGCCGAAGGGCGGGGCGCAGACCGGGTACGGCGGTATGGCCGCGGTCGTGGAACAACGCTGATGCCGTCGTACGCCCGGGGTCCGGTTCTCGCCGCGCTCGTGCTGATCCTGCTCGCGGTGCTGGCCGGCGGCCCGCCGGCCGCCGTCTCCGCGCCCGCCCTCTCCGCGCCCCTCTCCGCGTCTGCTGCCGAGGCGCCGTCGCCAGAACAGCAGGGGACCTTCCGCTCGGCCCGCACCTACGACACGGTGGCCGAGCCGGTGCGGCTGCGCATCCCCGCGCTCGACGTGGACAGCAAGGTGCAACGCCTCGGCCTCCAGCGCGACGGCTCGATCGCGGTCCCCGCCCGCACCGACGTGGCCGGCTGGTACGAGAACGGCCCCCGCCCCGGCCAGCCCGGCCCCGCGGTGATCCTCGGCCACGTCGACTCGCACACCGGCCCCGGCATCTTCATCGACCTCTACCGCGCGAAGGCCGGCACCACCGTCCGGGTCGACCGCGCCGACGGCAGCGTGGCCACCTTCAAGATCACCAGGATCGCCCGGGTTCCCAAGGTCCGGTTCCCCACCGACCTGGTCTACGCGCCCACCCTCGACCCCACGCTCCGGCTCGTCACCTGCGGCGGCAGCTTCGACCGGGCTCGCGGAAGCTATCGGGACAATGTCATCGCGTTCGCCTCGCCGGCCTGAGCCCCGCCGCCGGGCCGGCACGCTCGCGGTGCTGATCGTGGCCTTCCTGATCGCCGGCGCGGCGCCCGCGGCCGCGGCGCCCGTTCCGCTTCCGGTGACCGGCGTGCTCAGCGGCGGCGGCCGGACCGCCGTGGTGGTCGATCTCGGCGCCGGCGACGCCAAGGGAAAGCGCGCCGTCCATGTCACGCTCGACGGCCGGGAGCAGCGCGCCGAGCTCGTGCCGGTGATGTCCGACGGCCTCGCCGTCTCGATCGTGGTGGACGCCTCGACCGCCGGCGCCGCCGCCCTGCCGGCCTGGCTGAGCGCCGCCGCCCGGTTCATCCTCGAGGCGCCCGGCAGCACACAGTCCGTGGTGATCCCCGACCGGTTCCCGGCCCACCCGGCGACCGAACCGCTGCCCGGACCGTCCCAAGTGGTCGGCGCGCTCACCGGCATGCGCGCGGCCGGCAAGCGGGACACCGAGGCCGCGCTGGCCATGGCACGCGGTCAGTTCCCGCGGGCGCAGACGGGCCGCCGCGTGGTGGTGATGTACACCTCGGCCGCCGACGCCGGCGGGGCGAAGGCCGCCGATCTCGCCCGGGACTTCCGGGCGGCCGGCACGATCCTCGTGGTGGTCGGCACCGCCGCGGCGAGCGAGTTCTGGTCGGCGGCCGCCGCGGCGACCGGCGGCTTCTTCGCCCCGGCCGGCCGGCCGGTGGTGGTGCCGGCCCTCGACCAGGTCGAGTCCACGCTGCGCGACCGCTACCTGGTGTGCTTCGCGACGCCGCCGTCGCTGCCGGCCCGGGTCGACGTGCGGATCACCACCGGCGACCTGACACTGACCGGGCAGGCGGTCGTGCCCGCGCCCGCCCGCGGCGCCCCGAGACACCGGGTCACGCCGACGATCGTCGGGACCATGCTGATGGCCGCCGGGCTGGCCACCGTGGTGGCGATCATCGTGCTGCTGATCGCCCGCGCCCGGCGGCCGCGGCCGGAGGCCGGACCGCCCGGGCTCACGAGCGTGTTCGTCGGGCGGGCCGGAGTGCCCCAGACCGCCCGCGGACGGGCCGCGGTCCCCCGCGATCGCGGCACGCCCTGGTCCTGACCGCCGCCTCGCGATCCCGGCACGCCCTGGTCATGACCGCCGCCTCGCGATCGCGGCACGCCCTCGCCGGATCGCCGCCTCGCGATCGCGGCATGCCCGGGGCGTGATCGCCGTCAGGAGTCGGCTTCGAGGTGCCGGCGGGACTGCTCACGGACCCGGCCGAGCGCCGCGTCCCACTCGTCGGGAGCGGCATCCGCGTCGCGGCGGCCGCTGAACCAGTCGGAATGGGAGATCACGGCCCAGGCGAGCGCCGCCAGCGCGACCAGCGACAGAATCACCTGCAGGCCCTGCACGATGTCCTCGGCCCAGGAGTACCAGCCGGGGTAGAGCAGCGCGCGCACCGCCGCCTCCTGCTCGCCGATCGCCGAGCCGTGCAGGTCGGCGAAATAGTTCGCCAGCGTGCGCGTCTCGGTCGCGTCGACACCCACCCCGAAGAGCCCGAAGAGCGTGGCCGCCGCGCCCACCACCAGCGCGGTGGTGCGCGCCCAGGCGCGCCCGCGCAGCAGCCAGATCCCCATGCTCGAGTACGCGAGGCAGACCACCCCGAGCACCACGAGCTGGATCGCGCCGCCCCGCCCGCGCAACAGCTCGGGCGGCTCGATCCCATAGTCGGCTTTGATCTTGTCGAGCAGGGCGACCAGCTCGTGCGCGTTGGTACTGGCCCTCCACTGCAGTTCCATAAGGCCGTCGAGCAGGAGCAGCAGACCCACCGGCGCGAGCGCCATGGTCAGTTTCGCCGCCAGCCGCACGAGGCGTGGAACATCGGTCCCCGTCATGCCGCGCATGCTAGTCCCGCATGCGGTCCGGCTTCATCCCCAATTCTGCGGCGCCTGCTGCCGGGTGGTGACGTTGAGGCGGTTGAAGAAGTTGGTCGTGGCGATCCACAGCACGATCGCGCCCAGCTGGCGGTCGTCGAAGTGCTTCGCGGCCTCGTCCCAGATGGCGTCGGGCACCGCGTCCGGCTGGTCGGCGAGCCGGGTCGCGTACTCCGAAAGGGCGAGCGCCGCGCGCTCCGCGTCGGTGAAGTACGGCGTCTCCCGCCACACCGGCACGGCGAACAGGCGGTCGTCGGACTCCCCGCTCTTGCGCATGTTGCGCGCTCCGGAGTCGACACACGGGCCGCACCCGTTGATCTGGCTGCCCCGCAGGTGCACCAGCTCCAGCACGACCGGGTCCACGCCGGCCGAGTGCGCGGCCTTGTAGAGCAGGTTGACCGCCTTGGTCACGTCGGGCATCAGGTCGGCGGAGTATTCGAGACGAGCGGACATGACGTTTTCTCCTCGTTGCGCGGGCGCCGTCACATCGGCGCCGTTTGGTTCGTCGGTGAGTAGACGAAGCGCGAACGGGGATTGTGACCGATGTGGCATAAGCCACAAAGGGGGCGAACAGATGGATGACCTGGCACTGGCGGAACAGTTCGAGGCGAACCGGCCGCGGCTGCGCGCGGTGGCGCTGCGCATGCTGGGCTCGACCGGCGAGGCCGACGACGCGGTGCAGGAGGCCTGGCTGCGACTCAGCCGCGCCGGCGGCGACGTCGACAACCTGTCGGCCTGGCTCACCACGGTGGTCGGCCGGGTCTGCCTCGACATGCTGCGGCAGCGCACGGCCCGCCGCGAGGACGAGTACGCGTCGGACGACCAGCCCGCCGCCGAGCCCGACCCCGAGCAGGAGGCGCTGCTCGCCGACTCGGTCGGCCTCGCGCTGCTGGTCGTCCTCGAGACGCTCGCGCCGGCCGAGCGGCTCGCCTTCGTGCTGCACGACCTGTTCGCCGTCTCGTTCGACGAGATCGCGCCGATCGTCGGCCGCTCGCCGGACGCGACCCGCCAGCTGGCCAGCCGCGCCCGCCGCCGGGTCCGCGCCAACCCGTCCGCCGACGCCCCCGCCGACCCGCAGATCGTCGACGCCTTCCTCACCGCGGCCCGCGGCGGCGAGCTGGGCACGCTGCTGACGCTGCTCGACCCGGACGTCGAGGTGCGGCTGAACGGCGCCATCCAGCACCGCGGCGCGAACAACGTGGCGGGCTTCTTCTCCGGCAGCGCCCAGGCCGCCCGGACCGCCCTGATCGACGGCGCGGCCGGCTTCGTCGTGGTCCTGGCCGGCGAGACCCGGTTCGCCGTGCGCGCCACCGTCGACAACGGCCGGATCACGGCGCTGGACGCGACCAGTGACCCGGCCGAGATCGCCGCCCTGGAGATCGTGCGGCTACGCCCCTGAGGGCGAGGCGCTACAGCACCAGCACGATCCGGCCGTCGGCCTCGCCGGCGGCCTGCCGTTCCCACCCGCGCGCGACGTCGCCGAACGGCACCACCTCGTGCGACACGGTGAGCCGGCCGGCGGCCGCGAGCGACGCGATCTCGCCGATCGACTCGGCCCGCTGCGCGGTGGACAGCGCGTTGTTGGTGTAGCCGAGCACCCGCAGCGAGCCGCTGCGCAGCGTCGCCGAGTCGATCGGCGCGGTCGGCGACGCCGAGCTGCCGAGGTTGACCAGCCGGCCGCCCGGCCGCAGCACCCGCAGCGCCGCCGCGGCCGAGACCCCGAAGACCGGGTCGAGCACCAGGTCGGCCGGGCCCGAGGCGGCGCGCAGCCGGTCGGCCAGCGACATCGGGTCGTCGTCGGGCCGCAGCAACACCCCCTCCTCGGCGCCGTGCCGCACCGCCCGCTCGAGCGCCTCGGACGACCGGGACACCGCGATCACCCGGCCGGCGCCGGAGATCCGGGCCAGCTGGACCGCGGCCTGGCCGACCACGCCGGCGGCGCCCAGCACCACCACGGTCTCGCCCGGCGTGAGCCCGCCGGTGCGGGTGAGCGCCGAGTGCGCGGCGACCGCGGAGAGCCCGAGGGCGGCGATCAGCGGCAGCGGCACGCCCCGGGGCAACGGCACCACGTCCACGTGCGGCACCGAGACCGCCGCGGCCATGCTGCCGTCGCCCGGCCGCATCCCGGCCGAGGTGGCGAACCAGACCGGGGTGCCGTCGTCGCGGTACCCGACACCCTGCACCCCCGGCACGTACGGCGTGGCCGGCATCCCGAAGTAGCTGGTGCCGGAGGCGCAGAGCAGGTCGAGTGGGGTGATCGGCGCGGCCGCCACGGTGATCGGCACCTCGCCCGCGCCGGGCACCGGCGCCGGCCTCTTCTCCACCGCCGGCGGACGGCCGCAGATCCGCAGGACGGCCGCGGGGATCATGTCGCGATGTCCGGGTACGGCAGCGAGAAACGGGCCATCCGGGCGCCGTACGCCTTCTGGTACTCCAGCGGCTCGGTGTTGTCCCGCTCGAACATGGCGATGAACAGCGTCAGCGTCAGGAACGGATGCGCGCCCAGCTCGAACAGCTTGCAGTGGTCGTGCTCGATCAGCGCCGTCCGCTCCTCGTCGGTGAAGCGCTGCCACGTGCTGGCCTCACCGGTCAGGCAGTTGAGCACCGTGTTGGCCCGTTCCGCCTCCCACCAGGTGACCAGCTCGCGCGGCGACTCCCGATAGCGTTCGACGAGCTCGGGGTCGCGGTCCACCGTGTACAGGAATTTGTCCAGCAGATACTTGCTCATGCCGGGGCTCCGTTCGGGTACCAGGTGAAGTAGGCCTCCATGGTGTGGAAGAGGTCGAGGCTGTCGACGTAGTCGGCCTTCGCGCCGGCCCCGGCCACGCCCATCATCAGCATGAAGTCCATGAAGCCGTGCGTGGCGTTGCCCGGCGCGTGCAGGCTCTCCAGCGACACTTCGCGCAGGCAGCTGTCGAGGTCGCCGGTGGCGATCCACTCGACCGCACGCTGGTCGAATTCCGGGTCCGGCCCGTGCGGTCCGAATTGTCGCGGCCCACCCAGCTCGAGCGACAGATGTCCGGTGCCGATGATCGCGACCCGCAGATGCGACGGCCATTCCTCCACGATCTTGCGGATCGCCGCACCCAGCGCCACGAAGCGGGAGGGCTGCGGCAGCGGCGGCGCGAAGATGTTGGTGTAGATCGGCACGATCGGCAGATCGGCCTCGGGCCGCAGCGTGATGATCGGGCAGGTGACGCTGTGGTCGATCCGCAGCTCGTTGCTGAACGCCAGGTCGAAGCCCTGGTCGAGGCCCGAGCGCAGGATGTGCGCCGACAGGTCCTCCTGGCCCTTGAGCAGCATCCGCGGCAGGCCGAACTCGCGCTCCTCGTTGTACCAGTTGGCGTCGTAGAAGGGCGCCTTGCCGACCAGGAACTGCGGCATGTTGTCCAGCCACAGCTGGTGGAAGTGGTCGGAGCCGACCATCACCAGCACGTCCGGGTTCGCCCTGGTCAGAGTCTCGCGGAAGGCGGTGATCTTGCGGACCCACTCGTCGGCGAACGGCGGCCGGTCGTCGCCGGTGGCGGTGCTGGCGCGATAGTAGAACGGGTGATGCGTCGAGGCGATGACCGCGACGATGCTGGCCATAGTCAGTCCTCTCGAGAGCCGGGAAGGGGTTCGTAGACGGCGTTCCGGTCGACGGTGAGATAGATCTGGTTCGCGATCGGGCGGCGGCGCTCCTCGGCGATCTGACCGAGCAGCCCGGCGGCCCGCGCCAGCAAGGCGAATCCTCGCAGCAGATCGGTGGGCAAGCCAAGATCGGCCAGCGCCGCGCCGCAGACGCCGGCGCCGTTGAGCGGCAGCCGCCGCCCGAGCACCTCGGGATGCACCCGGCCGATCGCCTCGAACAGCCGCAGGTGCGGGCCGCGCAGGCCCTCCTGCTCGGCGATCGCGATCAGCACCGGGGTGCGCGGATCCTGCTCCTTGTGCACCGGGTGGCCGAGCCCGGGGACGAAGCGCTTCTCCTCGCGGGCCTTGCGCACGGCGTTCAGCGCGATCACGTCGTAGTCGCGCTCGGTGCCCGCCGCCACCAGCGTCGCGGCGAGGAACTTGCCGCAGTCCTCGGTCACGCCCAGGAAGCGGGAGCCCCCGCCGAGCAGGCCGGCCGCCAGGGCGCCCTGCAGGGAGTCCGGCGCCGACAGGTACGTGAGCCGGGCGGCGATCGCCGTGGGCGTGAAGCCGTGGTCGGCCAGCGCCACCAGCACCGCCTCGAACAGCCGGGTCTCCCCCGCGCTCGGCCGCCGCCCCGCGACCAGCCAGAACGCCAGCTCGCCGAAGCCCACCTTGCCCATCAGGTCGGCCGCCAGATCCTGCCCGAGCAGCGAGATCGTCTCCGGGGTCGACGTGCCGAGCCCGGTAGGGAAGCTCAATTCCGTCTCTTGCCCGGGTTCTCCGCGCCGTCCGGAGGACCCGGAGGACCCGGTCATTGATTCAGCCACGCGCGGATCTCCTCGCCGTGTTCGTCGAGACCGGGCGGCGGCAGTTCGTAGCCCGCCGGGGTCTCGGAGAAGGTGATCGGATTGCGGACCCCGGGGACCCCGCCGGCCGAGATCACCGGATCGAGGCCGAGCTCGGACGCCAGCGCCACCCCGCCGTCGATGGTATTGATCGGCGCGCACGGCACCCCGGCCGCGAGCAGCTCGCGGAACCACTCGTCCTTCGTCCGCTTGCGCAACCGCTCCACCAGGATCGGCCGCAGCTCCTCGCGGTTGGCCGTGCGGTCCTGGTTGCGCGAGAAGCGCGGATCGGACGGCAGGTCGGGCAGGTCGAGCACCTGGCACAGCTTGCGGAACTGCCCGTCGTTGCCGGCGATCACGATCAGCTCGCCGTCGGCGACCGGCAGCGGCTCGTACGGGAAGAGGCTGGGGTGCGCGTTGCCCATCCGGAACGGGATGGTGCCGCCGGCCACGTACGCGCTGGAGTGGTTGACCAGGCCGGAGAGCGCCGACGAGAGCAGGTTGACCTCGACGTGCTGCCCCTGGCCGGTCGCCGCGCGGTGGTTGAGCGCGGCCAGGATGCCGATCGTGGCGTGCATGCCCGCCATCACGTCGAAGACCGAGATCCCGGCGCGGTACGGCGGCCCATCGGGGGCACCGGTCAGGCTCATCAGCCCGGAAATGGCCTGCACCATGAGGTCGTATCCGGGCAGTTCCGCGCCGAGCCCGGATCCGAACCCGCTGATGCTCGCATAAATGATCTTGGAATTGGCCGCCGCGACCGCGGAGTAATCGAGGCCGAAACGGGCCAAGCCGCCGGGCTTGAAGTTCTCGATCATGATGTCGGCCCGCCGGGCCAGCTCCTGCGCGACGGCGACGTCGGCCGGGTCCTTGAGGTTCAGCGCCACCGACCGCTTGTTCCGGTTGATCCCCAGGTAATACGTGGACACGCCGTCCCGCTCGGGCGGGATCCAGGTGCGCGTGTCGTCCCCGGCCGGCCCCTCCACCTTGATCACCTGCGCGCCGAGGTCAGCCAGCAGCATCGTCGCGTACGGCCCCGCCAGGATCCGGGAGAAATCCGCCACGAGCAGACCGTGCAAAGGGCCCTGCGCCATCATCACCGCCCGTTCTGCGGACACTCGTCCGCTGAGCCAGCTTGCGCCGTCGGAGCGCGCCTGTCAACGGCACCTTTAACAAGGCCGAAACGGCCTATTGACCGGGAAGGTGACCGGGAGCACACTGACGCCACTCGCCCTGCCCGCTCTGCGGACAGCGGTCCGGATTCCCGAAAGGATGGGCGATGAGCGACAGCGACCGGCCGGTGATCTTCAAGAACGGCCTCGTTCTCACCATGGACGACGCGCACACGGTCCACCAGCGCGCTGACGTGCTGATCATTGATGGCAAGATCGCCGAGGTCGGCCCGGGCCTGACCGCGCCCGAGGGCGCGATCGAGATCGACGCGACCGACGGCGTCGTGATGCCGGGCATGGTCGACACCCACCGCCACATGTGGCAGACCGCCATGCGCGGCTACGGCGCCGACTGGACCCTCACGCAGTACTTCGTCTGGTACTACCTCGAGTCGGGCAAGCTGTTCCGCCCCGAGGACATCTACGCCGGCAACCTCCTCGGCGCGCTCGAGGCGATCGACTCGGGCGTCACCACCACCGTCGACTGGTCGCACGGCCTGCAGACCGCCGACCACGCGGACGCCGCCGTCGACGCGCTCGAGGCGGTCCCCGGCCGGTTCGTGCTCGCCTACGGCAACATCCAGCAGGGCCCGTGGGAGTGGTCGACCTCCGACGCGTTCCAGGACTTCTACCGCCGCCGCATCGACGGCGGCAAGCTGGCCGGCTTCCAGCTCGCCTTCGACATCCCCGGCGACCCCGCGTTCCAGGAGAAGGCCGCCTTCGAGGTCGCCCGCGACCTGGGCGTCCCGGTCACCACGCACGCCGGCGTCTGGGGCGTCACCACTGACGACGGCATCCGGCTCATGTACGAGAACGGCTTCATGACCCCGGGCAACGTCTACGTGCACGCGGCCTCGCTCAGCAGCGACTCGTACCACCGGATCGCCGCCACCGGCGGCTCGGTCTCGGTCTCCACCGAGAGCGAGCAGAGCGCCGGCCAGGGATACCCGCCCACCTGGCAGCTGCGCAAGCACAACGTCCCGGTGTCGCTCTCGATGGACACCAGCGTGTGGTGGAGCGGCGACCTCTTCTCGGCGATGCGCACCACGCTCAGCGCCGACCGGGTCCGCGAGCACATGGAGGCGCACGGCAACAAGGAGACCGTCACCCACCACGCGCTGCGCGCCGAGCAGGTCGTCGACTGGGGCACCCGTGGCGGCGCCAAGGCGCTCGGCATGGATTCCTCGATCGGCGCGCTCACCCCCGGCCGCCAGGGCGACGTCGTGCTGATCAAGAACGATGCCTCGCCCGCGATGTTCCCCGTGCTCAACCCGTACGGCCACGTGGTCTTCCAGGCACAGCGCGGCGACGTGCACACCGTCGTGGTCGGCGGCAAGGTGGTCAAGCGCGACGGCAAGCTGGTCGACGCCGACCTCGCGGCGGCCCGCGCCAAGGTGAACGCGACCATCGACCACCTGCGCGAGACCCTGGGCGAGGAGGCCTGGCAGCGCGGCATGAACCCGGAGATTCCCGAGGCGAGGATCCTGCACAACCCCTATCAGTACACCAAGTAGGGTTCGGCAAATGACCGACAGCGGAAGGGGCACGGGGCCCGACTTCATCGAGGCCCTTGCCCGCGGCCTCGACGTCCTGCGCTCCTTCCGCCCCGGCACTCCCGCGATGACGCTCAGCGAGATCGCCGGCCAGACCGGCCTGGCCCGTCCCACCGTGCGCCGCATCCTCATCACGCTCGAGGAGCTCGGCTACGTCCGGTCCGCCGACCGCGGCTACGCCCTCACCCCGCGGGTGCTCGACCTCGGCATGGCGTACGTCAATTCGCTGAGCATGTGGGAGGTCGCCCGCCCGCACATGGAGAAGCTCGTCTCGCAGACCAACGAGTCCACATCGATGGCCCAGCTCGACGGGCACGACATCGTCTACGTGGCGCGCGTGGCCGTACCCAAAATCGTCACCCTGGCCGTCACCATCGGCACCCGCTTTCCGGCCCCCGCCACCTCGATGGGCAAGGTGCTGCTGGCGGCCCTGCCGCCGGCAGCCCTGTCGGCCGTCCTGGCCGAGCCGTCCCGCTCCGGCATCAACGCCCGCTGGCAGCCGACCGCGGCCGATCTCGACGCCGCCCTGCGCGAGGTCCGGGCCAAGGGCTGGGCGCTGGCCGACCAAGACCTGGCGCCCGGCATCCGCTCGGTGGCCACCGGCGTCCGCGACGGCGACGGCACCGTGATCGCCGCGATCAACGTCACCGTCCACGCCGCCGAGACCTCGGTCGAGACCCTCATCGAGGACCACCTGCCCAAGCTGCTGCGCACCGCCGCCGACATCAGCCACGACTGGTCCCTGGCCGCCGCGGTCCCCGCCACGAGCGCCTAGCGCAGCAATCCGATCCTCAGCGTCACGGCCAGCCACAGACCGGCCAGATAGGCCAGAATCGGCCGCGGCGCAACGCTTCCGGCGTGCGAACCGACCGCGGCAGTGCCAGGCTTGATATTCGTGAAGCAGGTGAACGATCTCTTCGACCCGCCGCCCGACCGCTGGGGCCTGCGCGGCGATCCGTGGGTGTGGCAGGCGATGCGCGACCACCTCACCGGCACGTACCTCCCGCCCACGCTGGGCGAGTGCGAGGCGATGCTCTACGCCGCCTTCAACCGCATCGTCGGCGTCGACCTGGCCACCGAGCTCGAACCGATGGTCTTCCGCCGCGAGTTCGCCCACGGCGGCATGTCCTCCGGCCAGATCCATCTCGACACCTGGCGCGCCGAACTGCTCCCGCTCCTCGTCGACCGAGCAAGAACAAAGATCTAACCCATATCCGTACGAGTCAGCACCGGTCCCCCGCGCGCCGGCGCGCGGCCACCTGCCACCCCAGGCCGCAGCGCGCCTTTCGCGCGCGGCAGTGGGTTTCACACCCGTCGACGCAGCACCCGGAACTCCCGGCGGCGCAACGCCTTCAGCACCCACGCGGCGGGATACCCGAAGGCACGCAACCCCACCTCCGGCGGGCACACCTCGATCCGGTCGATCTCGTACTCGACGCCGCCCACCACCACCCGGCACCGGCCGGCCGCCTCGACGTTGCGATACCACGCCACCTCGGGCCCGTAGGTCAGCTCCGCCACGAAGTCGTCGCCCAGCCGGGCCAGCAGCAGCGGCGTCTCGTACGCCCGCCCGGTCTTCCGGCCCACGTGCCGGACCAGCGCGAACGGCCCCACCCCCGCGCGAGCGAGGCGGACCGTCACGCGGTTGAGCGTGTTCTTGAGCAGCCAGAGCCAGCTCCGGCGAACCCGGCTAATCGCGCGCCCCCAGACGCCCCGACCCGCCCGCCGACCCAACGCCCGCACCGGACGGCCCGACAGCCAACCCACCCGCCGACCCAACGCCCGCCGCACCGGCCGACCCACTCGCCGACCCGCCGGCCGCGCCCGCCGACCCGAGCCCCTCCACGCCGCCCGACGCGCCCGCCGACTCGAAGCCCTCGGTGCACGATGACTCGAACGACCCGACCGCCGCCGTGCACGGCGAATCGGCCGTCCGCTCGAGGATCGCCCGGTCGAACTCCTCGGCGCCACTCGCCGGATCCTCGGCGGCCTCCTCGGCGGCTGCCTCGGCGATCGCCTGCTCGAGGGCCAGCGCGAGCTCGGGGGACGCCGACCCGACGAGCTGGCGGCAGATCTGCCGCAGCTGCCCGACCTGCTCGGGCGCGATCGCGTCGAAGACCAGCCGCCGGGCCTCCCGGACGTGCCCGGGCGCCGCGGCCTCCAGCATCGCCATGCCCTTCTCGGTGAGCATCGCCTCGGTGCAGCGGACATCGGTGTTGTGCACCTCGCGCCGCACCCAGCCCTGCCGTTCCAGCCGGGTCACCGCGTGCGACAGGCGGGACGCCGAGCCGCCCGCGTACTGGGCCAGCGTGTTCATCCGCACCGCCCGGCCCTGCCGGCGGGCCAGCGCGGACAGGATCGAGTACTCGAAGAAGTTCAGCCCGGAATCGCGCTTGAGCTGGGCGTCTATCGCCGTCGGCAGGCTGGCCAGCAGGGAGATGAGAGTCATCCAGGCGTTGCGCTCGTCGGTGGTCAGCCAGGGCACGTCGTCATCCGGCGGCGGGGTGCGGTCGCGGGCGCTCCCGCCGCCCGTGGTGTTTGTCACCACTGAAGGGTACCCGTCTTGAATATTCAATACTTGCCGTGGCAAGCTTCAGGGCGACGCGGTGTTGAATGTTCAACACCCGAGACCAGGGAGCGTTTCCGTGACCGTTCTTCGTATCGACGCCAGCATCCAGGGCCCCCGCTCGGCCAGCAGCGAGCTCGCCGACATCGTCGAGGCCGAGTGGCTGGCCGTCCGGCCGGAGACCACCTTCGTGCGCCGCCACATCGGCTCCGACCCGCTGCCCGCCGACGCCTGGGCACACGCGGCGCTGAGCGGGTTCGTGACCGCCGACCAGCACACCGACGACCAGCGCGAAGCGGTCGCGCTGGCCACCACGCTGGCCGCCGAGCTGCGCGACGCCGAGGCCGTGATCCTCGCGCTGCCGCTGTACAACTGGGGCGTCTCCCAGCACGCCAAGATCTGGATCGACCTGGCCATCGCCGGCGGCGCCCAGGGCGAGCGCCTGCTCGACGGCAAGCCGGCGATCGTCGTGACCACCCGCGGCGGTGGCTACAGCCCCGGCACCCCGCGCGAGGGCTGGGACCACAACACCGCCTACCTGCGCCGCATCGTCGCCGACGTGTGGGGCGCCGACCTCACGCTGATCGAGCGCGAGCTGACCCTGGCCGGCGTCAACCCGGCCATGGACCCTTTCATCGAGACCGCCGAGCTCCTGAAGAAGACCGCCCACGAAGCAGCCACCCACGCCGCCCGCACGGTAGCCACCCGCTGACCGCACCCGCGCGTCCGCGCCCCACCCGCACGCGCGCCCGCGCCCCACCCGCACGCGCCCGCGCCGCCACCCGCACGCACGCGCCGCCCGCACGCACGCCCG
>NZ_JBHTBJ010000039.1:0-65684 GCF_042664765.1 Paractinoplanes rhizophilus
GTTTCGGTGGTCATAGCGGAGGGGAAACGCCCGGTCTCATTCCGAACCCGGAAGCTAAGCCCTCCAGCGCCGATGGTACTGCACTCGGGAGGGTGTGGGAGAGTAGGACACCGCCGGACTCAACGTGGAAAAAGCCCGCCCTGGGAAACCAGGGCGGGCTTTTCGCATTTAAAAGAGCGTATTTGAAGCAGTCAGCGTTCGCGTACGCCGGTGACGTTGTGCATGGTCACGACAGTGCCGAGCATTTCATCGCAATCGTCGACGATCCGGTGGGCGTGGCAGATCACGTCAACGGTCACCCCGTCCGGCCGCTTGATCGTCATTTCGGTGCGAGCACCGCCACCGCCAAACGAAGGCGGGGAGGGCAGCAACGAAGGCAGGGAGGGCAGCATCGATCGCAGCGGGATCTTCGAGCTTTCCCGCTCCCGCTCACGCTCGAACACCCCATACCGGCCCACGCCGGCTCCGCGGAGACGCCGTGCATTTCGCGGGCCGCCCGGTTGAGGACCGAGACGTGGCCGGAAGGGTCGGCCATGGCGATGCCGACGTCCACCGTGTCCAGCACCGTCGCCATGAATCTCTTGCGGCGCTTCGACTCGCTGCGCGGCCGGTCGGCGCCGTCGAAGCCGACCGTGGCGGGCTGGCACTGCCGGTTCTCGTCGATGATGTTGAGGGCGGCGGTGGGCACCTCGGCGACGGCGGCCGCGACCCGTACCACGGCTTCGAGCTCGTAGTCGGCGGGGGCGTCGAGCAGCCGGTACTCGTGCAGGACGGCCAGCCGGGCGCCTTCGTCAAGGTTGCGATCGAGCAGACTGATGGACATGACCTTCTATCGGCCGCAAATGACTGACTCTTAGCAGAAGCCGCAGATCCGGGTGAGCGGGCCGGACGGACAAGCGTCCTAACTGTCCTCCGCGCGCCCCAGCCGCCAGTAGCCCATGAACGCCACCGACCGCCGGTCCACACCGCACTCCGCGACCAGGTGCCGGCGCAGCGTCTTGATCACCGCGGCCTCGCCGGCGAGCCAGGCATAGAAGCGGCTCACGTCGGTCACCGGCTCCGGCACCTCCCACAGGATGTCGCTGTCGACGTCGATGTCCTCCAGGTCGGTCTGCCCCGCCGGCGAGGCGTCACCGAGCAGGCGCCGGGTCGCGGCGCGCATCGCCGGGACGAGCCGGTCACCGTGGGCGGCGCCGTCGCGGGGGAGCCAGGTGACGCGTACGCCATCGGGCTTCTCCAGATCCAGCTCGTCGGCCGCCGTCGGCACCTCGAGCAGTGCCTCACCCACGGTGCCGGCCGGTAGGCACGCCAGAATCGACGAGATCGCCGGAACCGCCGTCTCGTCGCCGCCGAGCAGGATGCACTCGGTCTGTGTCGGCGGACGGAAGTCGATGCCGCCGTGCGGGCCGTCATGATCCGCGTTCGGCCCCATCAGGCAGGCGGTCGAGCCGGGCCCGGCGTCGGCCGCCCAGCGCGACGCCGGCCCGTGCACGCCGTGCAGCACCATGTCGACGTCCACCTCGCGCAGCTCCGGCCGCACCGCGCGCACTGTGTAGGTGCGAATCGGGTTTCGCCGCCGATCCGGCAGGTCCCGCCACTGCGCATACCAGTCCGGCCCGGTCGGCAAATGGTCGTGCCCGCAATCGGGCAGCGGCGGAATCACCTTGATGCGCTGATCGAAGCCGTTGTCCGCGAACCGGTCGAGATCGTCGCCGGTGAAAGTGACCCGCACGAAGCTGGGGCTCAGCCGCCGCACCTCACGGACCGTCGTGTGGAAGATCCTGTACGGCAGGGTCACCGTCCGCCTCACCCGAGCCCTCCCTCAGCGTCGTAGGTATGGCTAACCTAACCTACGGTCCCGCGCCGGGCGAGTAGTGGGTCAGAAATTGCAGCAGCGGCCGCAGCTCCGCCGGAATGTCCGGATCGCTCACCGTCCCGTGCCACGTCTTGCCCCCGCGCTCCACCGTCAGCTCGTAATGCATGAGGTCAGCCCCGCGAGGCCGCGCTTCCGCCCGTTGCCCCAGCCGCGACAGATCGGTCCTCTCCACCAACTGCACGAACCGCACCGCATCGGCCGGCGCCATCGTCGCCGAATCCGCCCACACATGCGAGGTCAACCCCGCAAACCCTCCGGACCGCCGCAATTCCGCCCGAACCCGCTCCATCAACCCAACCCCACATTCATCAAACCCATGACATGTACGCGTAGAGAATGCTCCTCAACTTCACCACGCGACGAGACTGCATGGCCGGGCCAAGTGCCGCGCCCGCCGGGCTGACCCGTCGTGCCACCCAGACGCCGCCCGCACCGCTCGCGCCGGCTGCTGGGCCGACGCCGCGGGCACGCACCCAGCGCCATCGATGTTTCGACGCGATTTCGCGGAGACTGTGGACACGGGATTAGCGGCCATCTATCGTGGGCGATACCGTCCAATCGAAGCGCTTCGACGAATGCAGACAGCACCGGCCTGCCGGCGCCGCTATCGCGCTGAGCAGGTATTTCGCCGTGTCGACAAATAGATCCTTCGATGAGGAGAATCGCCCATGCGAAGGCGTTTCTTACCGGTTCTGGCGGCTGCCCTGCTGCTGGCACCGGCCATTCCGGGCGCCGCGCACGCGGACCCCGCCTACCCGTTCCGTGATCCACACCTGAGCCTGCAGACCCGGGTGGACGACCTGATCGGCCGGCTCACGCTGGACGAGAAGATCTCGTTGCTGCACCAGTACCAGCCGGCCATCCCGCGGCTGGGCATCAACCTCTTCAAGGCCGGCACCGAGGCCCTGCACGGGGTCGCCTGGTCGAACGACGTGGACAACGGCGGCGCGGTCGTCCAGGCCGACGGCACCAGTTTCGCCCAGCCGGTGGGCCTGGCCAGCACCTGGGACACCGACCTCATCGAGCGGGTCGGCGGCGCGGTCGGCGACGAGGCCCGCGGCTTCCACGCCAAGAACCCCCGCGTCTTCGGCCTCAACCTCTGGGCCCCCGTGGTCAACCTGCTGCGCGACCCGCGCTGGGGCCGCAACGAGGAGGGCTACTCCGAGGATCCGCTGCTCACCGGCGCGATCTCCACCGCGTACGGGGACGGGCTGCAGGGCGGCGATCCCGACCACCTCAAGACCGCGCCGACGCTGAAGCACTACCTGGCCTACAACAACGAGGCCGGCCGCGACGTGACCTCGTCGAACGTGCCGAACCGGGTGCTCAACGAGTACGACCGCGCCGCCTTCCAGCCCGCCCTCGAAGCGAACGCCGCCACCGGCGTGATGGCCTCCTACAACCTGGTCAACGGCCGGCCGGCCACGGTGGACCCGGACCTCGCCACGCTCGAGCGCTCCTGGAGCAAGTATCCGCTGTTCAACGTCTCCGACGCGTACGCGCCGTACAACCTGACCGGCTCGCAGCACTACTTCGCGACGCAGGCCGAGGCGAACGCCGCCGTGATCAAGGCCGGCCTGAACGCGTTCACCGTGGATGACGCGAACGGCGTGCCGACCGTCACTGCCATCAAGCAGGCGCTCGACCAGGGGCTACTCACCGAGCACGACATCGACGTGGCCGCCGGGCAGGCGCTGAGCATCCGCTTCCGGCTGGGCGAGTTCGATCCCGGCGGCGGCAAGTACGGCCGGATCGGGCCCGAGGTCATCGACAGCCCGGCCCACCGCAAGCTGGCCCGGGACACCGCCGACGCGGCGATGGTGCTGCTGAAGAACGAGAACGACGCGCTGCCGCTCAAGCCGGGCGGGAAGGTCGCGGTGGTCGGCCCACTGGCCGACACCCTTTACAGCGACTGGTACGGCGGGAAGCTGCCCTACCAGGTGACGGCCGTCGACGGCATCAAGGAGCACGCGAGGCAGGTCGTGAGCTCGACCGGCTCGGACCGGATCGCGCTCAAGGACGTGGCGACCGGCAAGTACCTCACCGCGACCGGCACCACTGACGCCGACGCCGTCACGGTCAGCGGGGACTCGGCGACGGATGCCGCGCAGTTCGACGCGGACGACTGGGGCCAGGACGTGCTGACCCTCAAGAACGTCGCGAACGGCAAGTACCTCGGCTACAACTGGGGACCGTTCATCACCCGGGACGACCAGCCCAACGGCTGGTACGTGCAACAGCAGTTCAAGCTGGAGCCGCAGGCGGACGGCACGGTCGCGATCCGGTACGCCGGCTACGAGACCACCGAGAGCTGGTTCGGCCCGAACCGGTACCTGACCGTCGACGCGGACGGCAAGCTCGCGCTGGGCTCGCCGGACGCCGCGGGCGCCGCCAAGTTCCGCAAGGAGGTGCTGCGCAGCGGCATCGACGAGGCCGTCGCCGCGGCGAAAACCGCCGACACCGCGGTGCTCGTGGTGGGCTCGCAGCCGTTCATCAACGGCCGGGAGGCGCACGACCGCACCACGATGGCGCTCGGCGCGGGCCAGGAGGCCCTGGTCAAGGCGGTCCGGGCGGTCAACCCGCGGACGATCGTCGTGCTGCAGACCAGCTACCCCGACACGATCACCTGGGAGCAGCAGCACGTGCCGGGCATCGTGTGGACCACCCACGCGGGCGCCGAGACCGGTCACGCGATCGCCGACGTGCTCTACGGCGACTACAACCCGGCCGGGCGGCTGACCCAGACCTGGTACCGGTCGGACAGCCAGCTGCCGGCCGACCTGCTCGACTACGACATCATCAAGTCGCAGCAGACGTACCTGTACAGCAAGCAGACCCCGCTCTACCCGTTCGGATACGGCCTGTCGTACACGTCCTTCAAGTACGGCAAGCCCACCGTCGGCCACGGCAAGGTCACCTTCACCGTGACCAACACCGGCAAGCGCGACGGCGACGAGGTGGTGCAGCTCTACACGCACCAGCGCACCTCGCGGGACAAGACGGCGGTCAAGCAGCTGCGCTCCTTCGACCGGGTGCACCTGCGGGCCGGCCAGACCAAGACCGTGTCGCTGAGGCTGACCGCGGACGATCTCAAGCGCTGGGACGTCACCCGCAGCAGGTGGGTGGTCGAGTCCTCGGTCTACGACATCCTGATCGGCGCCTCGTCCTCCGACATCCGCCGGCGCACCACCTGGCACGTCCGCGGCGAGACGATTCCGGCCCGGGATCTGGCGCGCGTCACGCGGGCGGAGAATTTCGACGCGTACGCCCCGGCGGTCAAGCTCGTCGACGAGTCCAAGGCGACGGGTACGGCGGTGGGATCGTCCGCGGCCGGCGACTGGATCGTCTTCAAGGACGCCGCCCTGCGCAACGGCCGGACCTTCACGGCCCGGACGTCGGCTCCGGCCGCGACGACGATCGAGGTACGCCTCGACTCGCCCACCGGCAAACTGATCGGCACCGCGCCGGTGGCCGCGACCGGTGACGTCTACCAGTACGCCACCGCGACCGCGAATCTGGCGAAGGCGAGCGGGCGCCACGACGTCTATCTCGTCTTCGGCGGCGCGCTGCGCGTGTCCACATTCTCCATTCGGTGAGAGGGGAACCCGCCCGCCGGCCTGGTCAGCCGGCGGGCGGGTCGCCGATCCTTGCGTCCTCGAAGGGGATCCGCATGAAGCTTCGCCGTGTCCTGCTCGCCCTGGTCCTGGCGGTCGCCGGCCTCACCGTGCTCGGCGGCCCCTCGGCGGCGGCGCCCCGGCACCGCGTCACCTACGACAAGTACTCGCTGATGGTCGACGGGCAGCGCCTGCTCCTGCAGTCGGCGGAGTTCCACTACTTCCGGCTGCCCAGCCCCGGCCTCTGGCGGGACATCCTGGAGAAGGAGAAGGCGGCCGGCTTCAACGCCATCTCGGTCTACTTCTCGTGGGCGTTCCACTCGCCCGCCCCCGGCGAATACGACTTCACCGGCGTCCGCGACGTCGACCGCCTCCTGCGCACCGCCGAGGAGGTCGGCCTGTACGTGGTGGCCCGGCCAGGCCCGTACATCAACGCCGAGACCAGCGGCGGCGGCTTCCCCGCCTGGCTCAAGACCGTGCCGGGCCGCGCGCGCAGCAGCGACGCCGGATACACCGCCGCGTACCACGAATGGCTCGCCCACATCAATCCGATCCTGGCGCGCCATCAGGTCACCCGCGGCGGCTCGGTGCTGCTCTACAACGTCGAGAACGAGTACGCGGTGAACACCGACCCGGCGTACATGCAGGATTTGCAGGACACCGCCCGGGCCGACGGCATCGACGTGCCGATCACCACGAACAACTGCTGCGACGCCGAGTCGTGGTCGTCCACCTGGGGATCGGGGCCGGGCGCGGTGCAGATCCCGGGCGTCGACGACTACCCGCAGTCGTTCGAGTGCCAGGACGCCGGCACCACGTGGGGCCCCTGGGGCGCGGGCGTCACCGAGAAGGTCCGCGACGACGCGCCGGTCTTCGCGGCGGAGTATCAGGCCGGCGCGATCGACCTGAACAACGCCGGGTACGAGGCGTGCCGCAAGTTGACCGGAGTGTCGTACACCAAGTTCTTCCAGAAGGGGAACATGGTGCTCAGTGGGGCCACCGCGTTCAGCTACTACATGGGCTTCGGCGGCACCAACTGGGGCTGGCTCGGACAGCCCAACGATGTCTACACCTCCTACGACTACGGCGCGGCCATCACCGAGGCGCGGCAACTGACCGCGAAGTACGCCGAGTACAAGCGGCAGGGCTACTTCCTGCGCGCCGTCCCGCCGCTGACCAAGACCGACACGTCGGCCGCCCCGGCGGTCGCCGGCCTGGAAACCGCCGCCCGCACCAACCCCGACACCGGCACGCAGTTCCTGTTGCTGCGCAACGCCGCCACCACCGAAACGACGTCCACGTTGGACTGGAACGGCCACACCTTCCCGGTGACGCTGCCCGGGCATGACGCCAAGGTGCTCGTGAGCAACCTCGACCTGGGCGGGCAGCGGCTCGTGGCGTCCACATCGGAGCTTTACACGACCGCACAACCGGGCGACCGGGACGTCGCGATCCTCTACGGCGCCGACGGCACGCCGGGCGCGACGGTGCTGCGCTACGCGTCTCCACCCAAGATCAAGGTCCTCACGGGTACGGTCTCGGCCTCCTATGCCGGCGGCGAGCTGCGCCTGGACTACACCCACCACGGGCTGGCCCGGGTGCTGATCAGCGGTGCGGGACACCGGCCGCTGCTGCTGATGCTGGGCACCGACGACACCGCAGCCTCGTTCTGGAACGTCGACGGGGTGCTGGTGCGGGGCACGTCGCTCGTCCGCTCGGCGAGCCAGGTGCACGGCACGGTGGCGCTGCGGGCCGACACCGCGAAAGCCGGGCCGGTCGAGGTTTTCGCGAACGCGCGAAAGTTGACGGTCAACGGAATGCCGGTGCCCACCCGTACCGGAAGAAGCAGCTCTCTCGAAGGCACCCTGCCCGGCCCTCGCGGGGTGGAATTGCCGGCCCTGGCCGGCTGGAAGCAGCGGGCCGAGGCGCCCGAGGCGAGACCCGCCTTCGACGACTCGCGGTGGACGGTGGCCGACAAGACCACCAGCCTCAGCACCTTCGCGCCGATCACCCAGCCGGTGCTGTTCAGCGACGAGTACGGCTACCACGCCGGCAGCGTCTGGTATCGCGGGCGCTTCACCGGCACCGGGGCCGAGACGACGGTGAAGCTCAACGCGATCACCGGCAAGCGCGGCGACTACCTGGTCTGGCTCAACGGCCGGTATCTGGGCAGCGCGGCCGGCGGCGTGCAGGCCGACTCGGACGCGCCGGTCAACCCGGACCCGGGGCCGGGGGAGTTCGCCGTCCCGGCCGGGCTGGTGCAGCCGGGGCGGACGGCGGTGCTTTCCGTGCTCGTGCAGAACATGGGCAACAACGACGACTGGACGGCCGAGGACAGCCGGTTCCGCCAGCCGCGCGGCCTGGTCGGGGCGTCGGTGCCGGGTGTCGCGGAAATTTCGTGGAAAATCCAGGGACAGGCGCGCGTCGATCCCGTTCGCGGCGGCCTCAACAACGGCGGCCTCTACGGCGAACGTTCCGGGTGGAGCCTGCCGGGCTACGACGACCGCTCGTGGCCGCGGGCCGGGCTTTCCGTCGGGGCGGGCGTGACCTGGCTCCGAACCGGATTCCCGGTCGACTTGCCGAAAAACCAGGACACCTCGGTCGCGCTGCGCTTCGACGGCGAGATCCCGTCCGGCTATCGCGTGCTCATCTATCTCAACGGCTGGAACCTCGGCCAGTACGGCGCGGCGATCGGCCCGCAGACCGACTTCGTCCTGCCGGCCGGTCCGCTGCGGCAGCACGGCCGCAACACCCTCGCCCTGGCGGTCATCGCCGAGCGGCCGTCGACCGTGACCACCCCGCGCCTGATCGTCGCGGGATCACAGCGCGGAGGTGCTTGATCAATTAGGCGGTTAGGATTCCTGGCGAAGGGCGCATCATGGAACGCGATCGGGTCACGTGGGGAGGGCCGATGCCGACGATCAACGACGTCGCCCGGGCAGCCGGGGTGTCGCCGAGCACGGTGTCGTACGTGCTGAGCGGCCGTCGTCCGATCTCGGCGCAGACCCGGGCCCGGGTCCAGGCGGCCATCGCCGAGCTCGGCTTCCACCCGCACGCCGGCGCCCGGGCGCTCGCGAGCAGCAAGACCAACGTGGTGGCGCTCGTGGTGCCGCTGCGGGTGGACGTCAACGTGCCGGTCATCATGCAGTTCGCGACGGCCGTGGTCACCGCGGCCCGCACGCACAACCACGACGTGCTGCTGCTGACCAAGGACGAGGGCACCAGCGGCCTCGAGCGGGTGGCGCACTCGACCATGGTCGACGCGCTCATCGTGATGGACGTGGAGAAGCACGACGTGCGCATCCCGGCGCTGCGGCGGCTCAAGCAGCCGTCGGTGCTGATCGGGCTGCCCGACGACCCGGCCGGCATCGTCTGCGTCGACCTCGACTTCGCGGCCGCCGCCAAGGAGACGCTGCGCCACCTGGCGTGGCACGGTCACCGGCGGATCGCCCTCGTGGGGCCGTCGCCGTCGGTGTACCGCCGCGGCACCTCGTACGCCGACCGGTTCCTGGCCGGGTTCACGTCGGCCTCGGCCGAGCTCGGGCTGCAGACGATGACCCATCCCTGCGAGCCGGCCCAGGACGGGGTGCGCACCTGCCTGGCCGACATCGACGCCGAGCTCGACGGCGTCACCGCGCTGGTGGTGCACAACGAGGAGGCCCTGCGCCCGCTGCTCGACCAGCTGCGGGCCGCCGGGCGGCGGGTGCCGGAGGACATCTCGGTGGTGGCGGTCTGCCCCCGCGATGTCGCCCTGGCCATGCCGATCCCGCTGACGTCGGTCGACATACCGTCGCACGACGTGGGCGGGCTGGCCGTCGAGACCGTGATGAAGCTGCTCGACGGGCGGCACACCGAACCCGTACGCCTGCTGCCGCCCACCCTGGTCGAGCGCGACAGCTGCGCCGGACCGCATCCGGCCTGAACGGCCGCGCGTCCTCCGGGCGGACGTCACGATCGCCGGGCATCGATCGTTGTGAAATCTCTTCGTCACACCGTTGACATCTGTGCGCGGCGAACCCTAACGTCACCGGAAAGTCCCGCGTCGAAGCGCTTCGACGACCGCGAGTCGAAGCGCTTCGACGAACCCACCCGGAGGACGGCATGTTCAGAACACGAGCCGGCGCTGTTGCCGGTGCATTCTTGCTGGCATCGTCGCTCGCGCTGACCGCATGCAGCGGTTCCGGCTCGGACGACGACGACAGCGCCAGCGACGCGAAGACCCTCACCCTCTGGCACTACGAGGGCCCGACCAGCGCCATGGGCGTCGCCTGGAACAAGGCGATCGAGCTGTTCAAGGCGTCGCACCCGGGCGTGGAGGTGAAGTTCGAGGAGAAGTCCTTCGAGCAGATCCAGCAGAACGCGCAGATGATCCTCAACTCCGACAGCGCGCCGGACATCCTGGAATACAACAAGGGCAACGCGACCGCCGGCCTGCTGTCGAAGCAGGGCCTGCTGACCGACCTGAGCGACCAGGCCACCAAGCGGGGGTGGGACAAGAAGCTGAGCGCCAGCCTGCAGACCACCGCGAAGTACGACGACGACGGCATCATGGGCTCGGGCAAGTGGTTCGGCATCCCGAACTACGGCGAGTACGTCATGGTCTATTACAACCAGGACCAGTTCAAGAAGTACAACCTGCAGGTGCCGACCACGCTGGACGAGTTCACCAAGGTGATGGACGCGTTCAAGGCCAAGGGCGTGACCCCGCTGTCGGTCGGCGGCGCCGAGTACCCGGCCCAGCAGATCTTCTACGAGCTCGCGCTGTCCAAGGCCGACCGCGCGTGGGTCGACGACTACCAGCTCTACAAGAACAAGGTCGACTTCCACGACCCGCAGCTCACCTACGGCGCGCAGACCTTCGCGGACTGGGTGAGCAAGGGCTACATCGCCAAGAACTCGGCCGGCATCAAGGCCGAGGACATGGGCGTCGCCTGGGAGCAGGGCAAGTTCCCGATGCTGATCTCGGGCAGCTGGTGGTACGGCCGGTTCGCCAGCGAGGTCAAGAACTTCCAATGGGGCTCGTTCCTCTTCCCGGGCAACAAGCTGCACCCGGGCTCGAGCGGCAACCTCTGGGTGGTGCCGGAGAAGAGCAAGGCCAAGTCCCTCGCGTACGACTTCATCGACATCACCATGCAGCCCGAGGTGCAGAACCTGCTGGGCAACAGCGGCGGCGTCCCGGTCGCGGCCGACAGCGCGTCGATCACCGACGCCAAGAACAAGGAACTGATCGACAACTTCAACAAGATCTCGTCCGAGGACGGGCTGGCCTTCTACCCGGACTGGCCGGCGCCCGGCTACTACGACGTGCTCGTGGCGGGCGTCCAGGGCCTGATCAACGGCTCGAAGACGCCCGGCGCGTTCCTCGACGAGATCGCGAAGCCGTACAACGAGAACCTCGCCGATCTCGGCAAGTGACCTTCCCGCGGGCGGCCTCGCGGCCGCCCGCGGCCACCGAGCAGCAGAGCCCTTTGCTCTGCTCACTCGGAGGAAGCGCTCCGCCGCAGTAAGCAGAGCCGCTCTGCTTCCTCGCGGTAAGCAGGGCGGCGGCGCTTCCTCACAGTAAGCAGAGCAAAGGCAAAGGCAATGGGAGAAGGGACGTAGCCCTATGGCCGGCAAGAGGGCGAGCCGGGGCGGCGGTTACGCGGTCTATCTGATCCCCGGGGTCGTCGCGTCCCTGGCGATCATCGTGGTTCCGCTCGTCATGACGGTCTACACCAGCTTCACCAAGTGGAACGGTGTGGGCGACCAGAAGTGGATCGGCGTCGACAACTACACCCGGCTGTTCCACGACACGCTGTTCTGGCAGTCGTTCGGGCACATCATCCTGCTGATCGTGGCCATGGCCGTGGTGCCGACGCTGGTGGGCCTGGTTCTCGCGGCGCTGCTGTTCGACTACATCGCCAAGAGGTTCAGCAACCGATGGGCGTCGCTGTTCCGCTCCGGGTACTACGTTCCGCAGGTCATCCCGGTCGCGGTCACCGGGATCGTGTGGGGCTGGATCCTGCACCCGGACTACGGCGCGCTCAACAAGGTCCTCGACTCGATCGGGCTGCACGGCCTGGCCAAGAACTGGCTCGGCGACCCGGACTACGCGCTCTACAGCGTCATGGCGGTCATGGTCTGGTTCCAGCTGGGCTACCCGATCGTGATGTTCATGTCCGGCCTGCAGCGGATCGACCCCGCGCTGTACGAGGCGGCGGACCTGGACGGCGCCACCTGGTGGCAGCGCTTCCGCAAGATCACCGTCTACATGATCCGGCCGGAGTTCTACGTCGTGCTGATCACCACCACGATCGCGGCGCTGAAGATCTTCGGGCAGATCTTCGTGCTCACCCGGGGCGGGCCGAGCAACGCGACGCTCGTGCCGTCGTACTTCGCGTACAAGAACTTCTTCGAGAAAGCCCAGGTGGGATACGGCTCGGCGATCTCGACCGTGCTCACCGTGATCATCATCGTGCTGGCCATCGTGTTCCTGCGGCTGCAGAACCGGGCCGAGAGGACCGGGGCCTGACATGACCGTGACCACCGCCCCGGCGCCCGCGAAGGCCGGCGACGCTCCGGTCCAGGCCGCGAAGCGCCGCAACCCGGCCCGCTTCGCGATCCTGGCCGGCCTGCTGGTGCTGCTCCTGCTGGTGATCGCGCCGCTGCTCGTGGTCGCGCTCAACGCGTTCAAGAGCCCCAGCGACTACGCCGGCAACGGCCCGCTGTCGATCCCGGCCCATCTGTACTGGGACGGCATCGTCAACTTCTGGAACCGGATCAACTTCGGACAGAAGCTCTGGAACAGCTTCATCTCCAGCATCGTCGTGGCGACGCTCGGCGTGCTGCTGAGCATCCTCAACGCGTACGCCCTGGGCATCGGCCGGGTGCGGGGCCGGGTCTGGTTCCTGGTCTTCTTCCTGGTGGCGAACCTGCTGCCGCAGGAGGCGCTGGTCTATCCGCTGTACTACCTGTCCAAGCAGGCCGGGCTCTACGACAACCTGATCTCGATCATCATCATCTTCACCGTCGTCCAGAGCGCGTTCGGGACCTACCTGCTGACTTCGGTCTACGCGGAGTTCCCGACCGAGCTGCTGGAGGCGGCCGCCATCGACGGCGCCGGGAAATGGCGGAGCCTCTGGCGCGTCGTGGTCCCGGTCAGCCGGCCCACCCTCGGCGTGCTGTTCACGTTCTTCTTCATCTGGACGTGGAACGAGTTCTTCCTGCCGCTGGTCTTCCTGGTCTCGAACGACAACCAGACCGTGCCGGTCGCGCTCGGCGTGTTGCAGGGCGACCGCCTGATGGACGCCACCACGACCAGCGCCTCGGCCCTGATCGGCATCCTGCCCGCCATGGTGTTCTTCCTGATCTTCCAGCGCACGCTCACCCGCGGCATCGCCGCCGGCGCCATCAAGTAGCCGCCGAAGGCTTCCGAAAGAGTAAGGACCTACATGAAGTTCACCGACGGCTTCTGGCTCAAGCGTGCCGGGCTGACCGTGCTGCATCCGGCACAGCTGCACGACACCGAGAACGACGGCACGACGCTGACCGCGTACGCGACCGCCAGGAAAGTCTCGAGCCGCAGCGACACGCTGGACGCCCCGATCATCACGATCCGCGCGGAAGCGCCGGCGCCGGACGTCATCCGCGTGACGATCGGGCACTTCCTCGGCGGCGTCGCCAAGGGGCCGAATTTCGCGCTGACTCAGGAGAATTTCCCGCCGACGATCGCCGAGCGGGAGATCACGTCCGGTGAGCTGACCGCGCGGTTCCGGGACGGCGAGGACTGGGGCCTCGACTTTCTGGCGAACGGGAAGAGACTGACCGGCAGCGGCTGGAAAGGCATGGGCATCGTCGACACGGCCGACGGCGCTCACTTCGTACACGAGCAATTGGATCTTGGGGTGGGGGAGGCCGTCTACGGCCTCGGCGAACGGTTCGGGCCGTTCGTGAAGAACGGGCAGAGCATCGACATCTGGAACGAGGACGGCGGCACCAGCAGCGAACAGGCCTACAAGAACGTGCCGTTCTACTTCACCAACCACGGGTACGGCGTGCTGGTCGACCATCCGGGGAAAGTATCCTTCGAGGTCGGCAGCGAGATGGTGTCCCGCACGCAGTTCAGCGTGGCCGGCCAGACCCTGTCCTACCTGGTCATCCACGGCCCGACGCCGGCCGAGATCCTGCGCAAGTACACCGCGCTGACCGGCCGCCCGGCGCTGCCGCCGCCGTGGTCGTTCGGGCTGTGGCTGAGCACCTCGTTCACCACCCCCTACGACGAGGAGACGGTCAGCCAGTTCGTCGACGGGATGGCGGCGCGCGATCTGCCGTTGAGCGTCTTCCACTTCGACACTTTCTGGATGCGCGAGTTCCACTGGTGCGACTTCGAGTGGGATCCGCGCATCTTCCCGGACCCGCCCGGCATGCTCAAGCGCCTGCACGATCGCGGCCTGCGCACCTGCCTGTGGATAAATCCGTACATCGCGCAACGTTCGGCGATGTTCGCCGAGGGCGTCGCGAACGGCTACCTGGTTCGCCGGCCGGACGGCGACGTCTGGCAGTGGGACCGGTGGCAGGCCGGCATGGCGCTGGTCGACTTCACCAACCCGGCGGCGCGCGAATGGTACGCCGGAAAGTTGCGGGCGCTGGTGGACATGGGCGTCGACGCGTTCAAGTCGGACTTCGGCGAGCGGATCCCCACCGGCGTGGTCTGGCACGACGGGTCCGACCCGGAGCGGATGCACAACTACTACACCCAGCTCTACAACCAGGTCGTCTTCGACGTGCTGCGGGAGGCCCGCGGCGAGGGGGAGGCGGTGCTGTTCGCGCGGTCGGCGACGGTCGGCGGGCAGCAGTTCCCGGTGCACTGGGGCGGGGACAACTCCGCCACGTACGAATCGATGGCGGAAAGTTTGCGCGGCGGGCTTTCGCTGATGTCGAGCGGTTTCGGTTTCTGGAGCCACGACATCGGCGGCTTCGAGGGGCGGCCGGACCCGGCCGTCTTCAAGCGGTGGATCGCGTTCGGGCTGCTCTCCTCGCACAGCCGGCTGCACGGCAACCACTCCTACCGGGTGCCGTGGCTGTTCGACGAGGAGTCGGTCGAGGTGCTGCGAAAGTTCACGCACCTCAAGTACACGCTCATGCCGTACCTGTTCGAGGCCGCCCGCCAGGCGCACGAGGAGGGACTGCCGGTCATGCGGCCGATGGTCGTCGGGTTCCCCGGCGACCCGGCCGTCACCCACCTCGACCGGCAGTACCTCCTCGGCTCCTCTCTTCTGGTCGCGCCGGTGTTCAGCGAGGCCGGAGACGTCACGTACTACGTCCCGGCCGGTCGCTGGACCCGGTTCGAGACCGGCGAGGTCGTCGAGGGGCCCGGCTGGGTCACCGAGACGCACGGGTTCGGCAGCGTGCCGCTCCTCGTGCGGCCCGGCGCGGTGCTGCCGATCGGCAACCGGGCCGACCGGCCGGACTACGACTATCGCGACGGGGTCACGCTGCGGCTCTTCGGCCCGCTTCCGGCGCGTACGACGGTCCGCGTCGGCGAATCCACCTTCACCGTGACCCGCGACGGCGCCTCGGTCCGGGTCTCCCGGGATGGCGCGGCGCTGCCGTGGCGGGTTGAGATCGTCGGCGGGGACGCGGCCGACGTGCCCGCCGACGCGTCGTCCACGACCCTCGACATCTGATATCCGACAGGCGTTGCGGGTGGTCCTGCGTGCGGGATCACCCTCGGCCGTTGCCCGGCCGAAATAAGATCGCACAATGGCGCCGACGCTGGACCTTTTCGTTCCCGGTGTCGTCTACCTCGACATCGTCTTCACCGGACTCCGTGATCTGCCCCGCCCCGGCACCGAGGTCTGGGCCACCGGAATGGGCTCGTGTCCCGGCGGGGTGGCCAACCTCGCGGTCGCCGCGGCCCGGCTCGGCCTGCGGACCGGGCTGGGCACGACGCTCAGCACCGACGCATACGGCGATTTCTGCGCCTCGATCCTGTGTGGCCAGGAGGGCATCGACCTGTCGGCCTCGACCCGCACCGAGGGGCACTCGCCGGTCACCGTGTCGCTCGCGTCCTCCCGGGACCGCACCATGGTGACCCACGCACATCCGCCGGCGCTCAACGCCTCCGGGCTGGTGGGTGCGCTCCCCGCGGCCCGGGCGGCCTCGGTCAGCCTGACGAAGGACCGGCTGGCCTGGGTCCGCGAGGCCCGGTCGGCCGGCACGCTGGTCTTCGCCGACGTGGGCTGGGACGACAGCGAGGAGTGGCCGGCCGAGGCCCTCGCCATGCTCGACGACTGCTACGCCTTCCTGCCGAACTCGGTGGAGGCCATGCGCTACACCCGGGCGTCGTCACCGGAGGAGGCCGCCCGCCGCCTCGCCGGGCTGGTGCCGGTCGTGGTGGTGACCTGCGGCTCGGACGGGGCGATCGCGATCGACTCGGCGACCGGGGAGCTGGTGCGCGTGCCGGCGGTGCCGGTCGAGGCCCTGGACCCGACCGGGGCCGGGGACGTCTTCATGGCCGGCTTCATCCTGGGCACGCTCCGCGATTGGCCGCTCGCGCAGCGGCTGGCCTTCGCCAACCTCATCGCGTCGTTGTCGGTGCAGCATTTCGGCGGGTCGCTGTCGGCGCCCGGATGGGGCGACATCGCGGACTGGTGGCGGGCCTCCGGCGATCCGCGGTACGCCTTTCTCGGCGCGGTGATCCCGGGCGGCGAGCAGCGGGTGGTCCGCCGCGCGGGGGCGACCCTCGCCCGGCTGTCGGATGCGCACGCCCATGGCTGACCGGCGGCGGCTCACGATTCTCGGCGGGGGCGGGTTCCGGGTGCCGCTCGTCTACAGCGCGCTCCTCGGCGGCGACAGCCCGATCAGCTCGGTCGTGCTCCACGACGTTTCCGCCGCCCGGCTCGGCGCCATCTCCCGGGTGCTGACCGCGCAGGCGGCGACCGTCGCGCACCCGCCCGAGATCTCGGTCACGACCGATCTGACCGAGGCGCTGACCGGGGCCGACTTCGTGTTCAGCGCGATCCGGGTGCACGGCCTCGAGGGCCGCGTCATCGACGAGCGGGTGGCGCTCGGCGAGGGCGTTCTCGGGCAGGAGACGGTGGGGGCCGGCGGTATCGCGTACGGATTGCGGACCTTGCCGGTGGTGGACGCGATCGCGCGCCGCATCGCCCTGGTCGCGCCCGGCGCGTGGGTCATCAACTTCACCAACCCGGCCGGGCTGGTCACCGAGGCGATGGCCGCCCACCTGGGCGAGCGCGTGATCGGGATCTGCGACTCGCCCTCGGCCCTCGGGCGGCGGGTGATGCGGGCGCTGGGGGTGCCGTCCGCGCGGCTCGAATACGCGGGGCTCAATCATCTGGGGTGGCTCTCCGGCGTACGCGTCAATGGCGAGAATCTGCTCCCGCGGCTGCTGGAATCCGACGAAGCCCTCGCGTCCTTCGAAGAAGGACGCCTTTTCGGGGCGTCGCGGCTGCGCGCGCTGGCCGCCGTGCCCAACGAATATCTGCACTATTACTACGACACCGAGGATCTGGTACGGGCATCGCTGGCCGCCACCGAGACGCGCGGGGAGTTCCTGTTGCGGCAGCAGGACGAGTGCTATGCGCGGCTCACTTCGCCGTCGGCCGACCCGTTGCGATCGTGGACCGCGGCGCTGCGCAAGCGGGACGCCACCTATATGGCGCTGGAAGGGCTGGGCGAACGCGACGAGGCCGAGGGCGGCGGATATGAGGCGGTGGCGCTCGCGCTGATGACGGCGATCGCGTCGGACACGCCGTCCGATCTGATCGTCAATGTGCGCAATCGGGGAACGCTCGCCGTCCTGGACGACGACGCGGTGGTCGAGGTGCCGTGCCGGGTCGACGGTTCGGGGGCGCATCCCGGTTCCGGCGCTGCGCTTCCGGCGCACGGGGTTTCGCTGGTGACGCGCATGAAGTCGGTCGAGCGGGCGGTGCTGGAGGCGGCCCGGTCCGGGTCGCGGGCGGTGGCGGTACGCGCGATGGCGTGCCATCCGCTGATCGATTCCGTGCCGGTGGCGCGGCGCCTGATCGCGCAGTACCAGCGGCACCTGCCCGAGCTCGCTTATCTGCGCTGATATTTCCGTATTTGGGGGAGCGGGTGGTGGGCGGGCCATTCATCCGGACGGGGTGAGGCGGCCGGGGGCGCGCGGACGGGAGGGTGGGACTCGCGGCTCTCGGACCGGCGGAATCTTGATGAGCTTGCCTTCGCCGGGACCGGAGTTCGCCAACCGCACCGGGAAGGGATGAACCATGGGACGACGTGACATGGAGCTGCGCGACGCCATGGCCGGCGCCTGGACCGCGGCCAAGGTCAGCGGCGGACAGTTCCGGCAGCTGGTGCCGGTCTACTCCGACCGGCTCGGGCAGGCCTACCAGGTGATGCGCGGCCGGCAGATCCGGCGGATGGGGCGGGCCATCGCGATGACGGCCATCTTCGCCACGATCGGCGGGGCGGTGGCCGCGGTGGTCGCCGAGCGGCTGCTCGCGCACCGGACGCCGGCCGAGGTGGGCGAGGAACCGGCCCCGGCGGAGGAAGTGACGAAGTCGCCGGCGGCGTTCACCGGCTGACACCCGATCTCCCGCTCGCCGCACGGCCGCTCTCCGGCCGGCCGGTTTCAGCCCCGCCGGTCTCCGGCCGGCCGGTCTCCCGCCGGGCGGTGCTCCATCCAGACCGTGTCGGGCCAGCCGGGGCGCTCGCCCGGGTCGCGGCGCAGCTCGGTGAAGCCGAGGCGCCGGTAGAAGCCGGCCGCGCGGGCGTTGCCGTCGACGTACTCGAGGCGGACCGGGCGGCCCGGTGCGCGGTCGATCAGGGCGTTGATCAGGGCGGTCCCGGCGCCGGTGCCCTGCGACTCGGGGACCACGTAGAGCTTCCAGATGATCGGGATCTCGCCGCGCAGGTCGATGTTGCCGACGCCGCGCAGGCCGTCGCCGGTCGCGGCCACCAGCATGGTGGTGTCGCGCAGGCTCCGCTCGATCGCCTCGGCTGACCACCAGGTGGCGAGGCCGTCCCGGACGTACTCGTCACCGGCGAAGCCGTAGGTGGGCGGCCACGTGCGGTGGCCGATCTCGATGATGGCGTCGATGTCGCCGGGAACGGCTTCTCTGATCTCCACGGACCGATTCTGCCGTCCCGGCCGGGGCCGGCGCTGTCCCTGGGGCCGGCCGGGTCTCACGCCGGGTAGGGGTCGGGGCCCGCGCCGGTGTCGGCGCCGGGGCCGGGCTCGGGCGCCACGAACGCGGTCAGCGCGGCGTCCAGGGTCTGCACGATCTGGTCGACCTGAGGGCTGAGCCGGCGCCAGTCACGGCCGGTCGCCAGCGCCTGATTCTCGGCGTCGACGGCGGTCACCAGGTCCTGCGCCATGACGCCGATCTGGCCGGCGGCGGCGCGGTGGTAGTCGTCGGGCGCGCTGGTGGCGAGGGCCGACCAGCGGGCCGCGGTCTCGGTCAGGCCGGCCCGCACCGGCGGCCACGCGAGGGCCCGCTCGGCGGCGTCGCGGGTGCTCAGCACCAGGGGCAGGCGCGTGGCGATCAGGCCGCGGCCGGCATCGGCCGCGGCCGCGGCCTCGGTGCTCCAGGCGGCGGCGCGGCGCCTGCGGTTGACCAGCAGGACGCCCACCAGGATCGGCAGCCCGAGCAGCAGCAGGATCAACACCCAGCCCAGGGCGCTGACGCCGCCGGTCGTCGTGGCGGCCACCTCGGATGGGGTGGCGGCCGGCGAGGCGGCCCCGGTCGCGGCCGGCCCGGTCGTCGCCGGCCCGGTCGTCGCCGGCCCGGTCGCGGCCGGCCCGGTCGTCGCGTCGGCGGTGGCCGGCGGCGCGGTCGTGGGCTCCGGCGGATTCGTCGTGCGGGCCGGTGCGGTGGTCGCGGGGGCGTCGGTGGTGCGGTCCGGCTCGGCCGGCTTGGTGGTCGCGGGCGCGGCGGAGGTGGGCTCGGTGGGGGTGGGCTCGGCCGGTTCGGCCGCCGTGCGCGTGGGCTCGGCCGGTTCGGTGGTCGCCTGGCCCTCCCTCGTCCGGGTGGGCGCGGGCGCCTCGCGGCTGACCGTGCGATCCAGCGAAGGCGCCGTCGACGGCAACGCGGTGCCGTCCCCGCCCGCGTCGCAGGCCGCGAGCCCGGCCAGCGCCGTGGCGAGGGCGAGCCCCGCTACCAGCGGGCCGGCGTGCGTGGGCAGTCTCATCCGAAGTCCCTTCGAGCTCGGCGCCGGGACGGCGCACGGGCGCGCCGCGTGGGCCCGCCGGACGCGGGCCGGGCTCACCGAAAGCCTCGGTGACCGGCGGCGGCGGGACATCACTCCCGGCGGATGAAGGGCGCGACCGGCCGTGACGAGGCCGTAGGAGGCCGGTCGGCGGCGAAGCGCGGGGAACGGAAATCGCCCGGGGAAGGCGGAATGCGGGCGGGGGAGTGCGGGGAGGAGGGGGTCAGCCGGTCAGCCAGGTGCGGAGAACGCCGACGAAGGAGGCGGTGGCGGAGGCCTCCAGGGCGAGGCACGCGATCGCGACCGCGGCGAGCAGGGCCAGCTGCCAGCGAGCCGCGGCCGGGGGTGGGCTGTGCAGGGCGTGCACCCGGCGGACGATGACGCCGCCGTGCATGCCGAGAGCCGGAGCCGGGGCGGCGACCGGGTGGCCGACGGTGGCCAGGGCGGCGCGGGCGACGGCGCGGGCGACCAGGTCGCGGTCGCCGACGCCGCGGGCGGCCTCCTCGTCGGCCCAGCGTTCGACCAGGTAGCTCACCGCGTCGCGGGCCGGGCGCAGCAGCGGGTTCACCGCGGCGGCGGCGCCGGCCAGCAGGACGGCCGTGTGGTGGCGGTGGGCCAGGTGGGCGCGCTCGTGGGCCAGCACGGCGCGGCGCTCCGCGGCGTCGAGGACGCGGAGCATGCCGGTGGTCAGCAGGATCTCGCCGGGGCGGCCGGGGACGGCGACGGCGAGCGGCTCGGCCCAGTCGGCGACGACCACGCCGCCGGCGGACGGGCCGGCGTTGCGGAGGCGGCGGGCGGCGGCGCGGCGGAAGGAGAGGTCGCGGGCGAGGCGGAACAGCACGATCGCCAGGACGACCAGGGCGGTCACGGCAACCCCGTCGGGGACCGGCTCGGGCAGGACCATGCCGGTCCGGGCGTTGGTGGCGACCATCGGCGGGAGGTCGTCGAAGAGGGTGAGGAACAGCAGCAGCAGCGACCAGATGGTGGCGGCGGCGGCGAGGACGGCGGCGGTGACCAGGCCGGCGACGGCGGCGCGCGGGCGGGCCCGGTCGATCGCGTGGCGCGCGGCGACGGCGACCAGCAGCGGCAGGACCAGCGGAAGATAGACGGCCAGGGTCATGACTCACGCTCCGCGAGCAGCGCGCGCAGCGTCTCGGCGTCGTCCTCGCCGAGGGCGGCGGCGAACTGCTGCAGCACGGCCCGGCGGTCGGGGCGCTCGTCGAGGGTGGCCCGCATCCGGGTCGCGGCCAGCGTGGCCGCGTCCTGGGCGGGCCAGTAGGCGTGGCCGCGGCCGCGGCCGGCCGGGCCGCGGCGGACCAGGTCCTTGTCGAGCAGGCGGATGAGGATGGTCTGGACCGTGTTGTACGCCAGGTCGCCGCCCAGCGCCGCCTGCACCCCGCCCGGGGTGAGCGGCTCGCCGGCGGCCCACAGCGCGGCCATCACCTCGGACTCGAGCTCGCCCCGGGCCCGCCGGCGACCGGCCTCGTCCTCGGCCATCCCACCACTCCCCTCGGAAGACCCCTCGGGAAGAGGTTATCGCCCGGCCCCGGGATTCCCGGCGACCCGATCGCGACATGCGGCGGCACCACCTTTCCGGGGCAACGCTCGCCCGCGGCCGGATGGAGTCGGTCAGCGGACGTCGACGTACGAGATCTCGATGGCGTTGTTGCCGTACCCGAGCCGGTTCCACGGCGGGACGTCGGGTTGGACGTTGCCGGCCGCGTCGGTGGCCCGGGCCCGCAGGCTGTGCCGGCCGGGTGTGGCCTCCCACGTGTAGTGCCAGTCCTGCCACTGGTAGGGGCCCTTGGGCGGTTCGACGACGGCGGGGCTCCAGTCGCTCTCGCCGATGAAGCTGAGTCCGACGCTGGTGATCGGCCCGGCACCGGACCAGGCCTTGCCGCGGATCGTGCAGGTGCCGGCGGGAATGGTGGTCTCCGGAGCCGGGTCGGTGATCCGGGCCCGCACGCGCATGTGCGTGACCGGCTCGAACGGGCGGTCCGGCCATTGGTAGATGTAGTGGCCGGTCTGGAACTCGCCCACGAACGGCTCGGTGAGCACGTCGAGCCGGCTCAGCCATTTCACCGACGCGACCGCGTACCAGTGCGGCACCACCAGGCGGAACGGCGCGCCGTGGTCGGGCCGCAACGGTTCGCCGTTCATCTCGTAGGCGATGAGGATCTCGGCGGCCGGATCGGCGGCGTGGGCCAGCGGCAGCGAGCGCACGAAGGTCAGGTCGTCGACGTCCTCGAGGACCGAGCTGAGGTGGTATTTGCCGTGGTCGGCCCCCTCGCAGCGCAGTTCGGCGCCGTCCGGCCCGGGCCGCGCCTGAGCCAGGACGTCGGCCAGCCGGGCGCCCTTCCAGTAGGCCGTCGACACGGCGTAGCCGCCCCACGGTTCACCGGCCGGCAACGGTCTGGTGTCGAGGCGGCCGTTCCCGGCGCATTCGAGGGTGACGGCGTGCTCCACGGCCGGCATCGCCCGCAGGTCGTCGAGGGTGAGCCGCAGGGCGGTACCGACCGCACCGGCCACGTGCAGCGTGCCGTCGTGTTCCGGCAGCGCGAAGTTGCTGCGGACGTAGTGCTCGTCGGTCGAGGTGATGGGATCGCGGAGGGCCGCGTGCGGCGCTTCGGCGTTGAACGGCTCCTCCTTGATCATGGCAAGTGCGGCCCGGTTCGCGGCGATGGCGTCGGTGACGGCGAGGGACATGGCGAGCGCTCCTCGGTGGCTCAGTAGTCAGGGTCCTGGAATTGCGGGTCCCGGTTGTCGTTGAAGGCGCCGATTCCCTCGATCCGATCCGGGTGCACCGCGGAGCGCCAGTGGGCCTCCATCATGATCGAGATCGCGTGCTCGATGGGCTGGCCGGCGCCCATCTGGACCGCCCGCTTGACCGCCTGCACGGCCGTCGGCGAATTGCCGGCGATCTTCGCGGCGATGCGATGGGCCGCCGGCAACAACTCGTCCGGGGGATGGAGCTCGTTGACCATGCCGAGCCGGTACGCCTCCTGGGCGGTGATCGGGTCACCGGTCATCAGCATCTGCAAGGCCCGGCCGGGCGGCAGGACCCGGGGCAGCAGGGCCGGCGAGCCGCCGCCGGCGGCGAGTCCGATCATCGCCTCGGGCTGCCCGAACGTGGCGTTGTCGGAGGCGATGATGAAGTCGGTGCTCTGCGCGATCTCGGAACCGCCGCCGTAGGCGATTCCGTTGACGGCGGCGAAGATCGGCTTGCGGAGCTGGCGCAGCGTGTAGAGCGTCCGGTCGAAGTCCTGCCGCTGGCGCAGCCACTGCTGTTTCGTCATGCTCTTGCGCTGGCGCAGGTCGCTGCCGACCGAGAAGGCGCGGCTCCCGGCGCCGGTGATGATCGCGACACGGATCGCCGGCTCCACCGCGATGGTCTCCAGAACCTCGGTGAGCCGGGCGCCCATTTCGGTGGTGATCGCGTTGTCGGCCGGCGGCCGGTTCAGGGTGATGACCGCGACCGCGCCGCCGGCGGCGTAGTCCAGCAGCACCGACTTGGCGGGGTCGGTGTCGTCGGGTGCCGGAGGCCCGAAGTCTAGAGGCTTCCAGCGGTCGGTGCCGGTGGTGTGTGTCATCGGCTCTCCTCGGTGAGGCCGGCCAGCCAGCGCAGCCCGCGGAGGCCAGGGGCGAAGCAGTATTCGCCGCCGCGTGTCACCACGAACGGCGGCATGTCCCGCAGGCGGCGACGGATCGGCCGGCGCGGAACGGTGAAGGTTCCCGTTCCGTCCCGGGGACCGACGAGCGGGTCGCTCTCCTGCGGGGCGCCGATGAAGATGCCGTCGTTGATCCACTGCGTTTTGACGAACTCGAACTGCCGGTCGAGGTGCGCACCGGCGAAGACGAAGATGATGCCCCGGTCCGCCCCGTCGTCGTCGAGGACGCCGTCGGGCAGGGCCGGCCCGTAGCTGGTGCCGCGCCGGATCATGCGATGCAGCCGTACGTCGACGGAGTCGTCCTCGAGGGAGTCGCGCGGATTGGCGCGCCGGGCATGCGCCCCGGCCGGGCATTTGAGGCCGCGCGGATCGTCGCGGTAGCCGAAGTCGTTGTTGCGCTTCGGATCCGCACCGAGTTCCGGGTCGTCCCGGTCGGGGGTGAGCGCGAGTGGCGCCCCGGACTGCCACCGGCCGACCATCTTGGCCCCGAGCAGCGCCTCCTCGGCCCGGTCGGCGGCTCGTTCGCGCAGATAGCGGCGGTAGGCGGCGACCCGGGTGTGCAACTTGCGGAACACCACGTAGGTGCCGTTGCGGCCGAGCACGTCCGGAGTGGGCATCGGCGGCAGCCCGCCGGTCTCGTCCGGGTAGCCGAGGATGAACTCGCCGGCCTTGATCGGCGGCTCGCCCGGGTTCGCCGGCGCGGTTCCGGCACCCTCCACGACCGGTTGTCCGATCCCGTCCTTGAAGCCGAACGAGGTGCGTCCGGTCGCCAGCTGATAGCAGTCCTGCCGCCAGATCACGTCGACCCCCGGGAACTCGTCCTGGGCCTGGCGCGCCCGCTCCACCAGCTGCGCCAGACTCGCCTGGTCCGGGGCGAGTGTGGCGACCGCGATGTGCACGTCGGGGCGGCCGAGCGGTTCTTCCCAGTGATCCGGGCTGCTCTCGCCGACGTCGCCGAGCTCGGCCGCGCGGGCCGCCATGCCCTGCCGGAACTCGGGGGCGAAGCTGTCGAGGGACTCCTGCGGCACGCCGAGCGCCTTCAATCCCTGGTAGGTGAAGGCGACCGTCATCCACGGGGACGGGGTGCGGTCCAGGACGGATCGGGCCGGCAACAGCAGCGGGATCAGCCGGCGGATCAGGTCACGGCCGTCCTGCGGGACGTTCACCCGCAGCAGAAGGTACGTGCCGGCCGCCTACAGGTGCTCGGGTGGCTGCGGGGGCGTGGGATTCGCGGGCGAGAGGTACGGAAAGTGCGGGAGGCCGGCCGCGAGGACCGGTCGACGCCGTCCCGGATGACCGGACCGGTGCCGGCGTTGATCAGCAGGGTGAAGAACGTGTCCATCGCGTCGTCGTTGAGCGTCCGGCCGCCGCAGGTCGTGTGCCCGTGCCCGGCCAGGGTGGCCCGCTCGATCTCCAGGAACGACCCGTGCTCCTGATACGGCTTGCCGATGTCGACCGCCAGATGATCCGCGAGGACCAGGCTGGTCAGCGGGTGGTTGCCGTGCTCGTCGGCGGGCCAGTCGACGGTTCCGTCCAGGTTGTCCCAGAAGGTGAGGTTGGCGTTCAGGCGGGCGCGGTAGGCGCCCAGGTAGCCGCCGGCCAGGTGGAACGCGTCCTCCATGTTGTAGATGTCGCGGATCTCCAGGTCCCGGTTGACCGGGTCGAACTGCTTCGGCCCCAGCAGCAGGTTCTTGATCTCGGGCCGGCCGGTCCGCTCGATCCGGACGTTGAGCCGGCCCCGGGTGAGCGTTTCCGCGGCCACGCCGACCAGGCCGGCCCGTCCGCCGAGCAGCTGCGCGCAGTCGAGCTCGACGACGATGCTCAGCACGTTCTTGCCGTCCAGGAAGATCGCCGACGGGTCCGTGAAGGCCAGCTTGCCGGTCGCCACGGTCCGCAGCGCCGCCGGGGCGTCGAGGATGAACGGGTCCCACCGGGGACCGGCGAACACCCGTACCCCCGCGCCTTTGCCTCCTTCCGGGTCGCCGACCGGAAAGGCGACCTCGTCGCCGGCCGGTGTCCGGCACAAGCCGGCCTGCGGGCCGGCCTCGGGGGACTGGTCGGCGAAGACACAGTCGAAGACCCACTCCCCGGCGCCCGTGCCGAACGGCGCCGATCCGGGCGGCCCGCCGGCCGGCGTGAGCGGCCGGAGCCGGAATCGGTAGATCAGCCCGTCCGAGAACCGGCCGTCCGGCGGGGCGAACGGCAGGGTGTTGAGGACCAGGACCAGGTTCCCCGGCGACTCCGGACTGGGAAAGGCAAAGACATCGGTGATATCGGCGATCGGCACCGCCAGCGCGCGCGGGCCCGAGATGTGATCGGACATGCTCAGTCGGCCGCTTCGGCGAGCAGCGGCGCCAGGGCCGGCGCCTGCAGCAGCTCGGCCGCCTCCGGGTCGTCCAGGACCTGCTGGAACGCCCTGTTCACGCGCTCGGCCTTGCGGATCTCCTTGACCGTTCCGCCGTAGTTGCGCGCATAGCCGCCGGCACTGACCTGCGCCGACCGGATGAAGGCCTTGACCGCCTCCAGATCGGGCAGACCTTCGTAGCCCACCACGTGCCGGAAGATGGCGTCGAACAGTTTGAGCGGCTTGGACGCGAAGTCCAGCATGTACGAGTCCCACGGGCCGTCGAAGCTGGTCGCGAACAGCAGGCGGGTGTCGTTGTCGAACGGCACGAACCGGGCTTCGTGGATGACCGCGATCGGCATTTCGTAGTCGCCGGGCCGGTAGCCAGGTGACTCCTGCAGCGCACGCAGGGATTCCCGCAGGGCTTCGCCGTGTCCGGGCTTCACGTGGAAGAACAAGCTGAACTCACTCGTCGGGCCGACTTGAATGCCGGGCCGGGACGGGGCTTCGGCTGCCATCGGTGATCACTCTCCTGGTCGGAACGGATCTCATACGCCAGGAAGAGGGCGGGCATCCCCAGCTTGCTCAGTGTTGGGCGGGGCGGGAATGCTCACCTCACCCGCGGCGAGTGATTGACGTGGCCGCCGGCCGCCGTCGCCTCAGGTGCCGGGATCCGGTCGGCTCCGGCGTCCGAGTGAGCGTCGCCGGTCATCCGGTTCGGATGATGCGGGCTGGTGATCTAGGTGAGATGGTGTCGCACTGGGGGTATTCGCGTCGGGGGCTGGTTTGGGGAGAGCAGACGTTCGGGACCGGCCTGTCGCGGAACTGCGACGCGGCCGGCAGATGCTGGTGCTCGTCACCGTGGGCTATTTCCTCAGCGCGTGGGCGTGGGGCCTGCTGAGCCCGCTGGCGCCGTTGCTCCGCGACTCGGCGGGGCTCGCCGAGATGGAGCAGGCGCTGGTCGTGGCGGTGCCGGTGCTGGTCGGCTGCCTGGGGCGCGTCCCGGTGGGCGCGCTGGCCGACCGGTTCGGCGGCCGGGCCCTGTTCCTGGCGGTCACCGGGGTCACGATCGGCGCGCTGGCGGAGCTCGCGGCCGGCGGCTACCGGTCGCTGCCCGGGCTGATGGCCGGCGCCGTGCTGCTGGGCGCCGCCGGCACGACCTTCGCGGCGGGCGTGCAGTTCATCAGCGGCTGGTTTCCCGGCGCCGGGCGCGGGGTGGCCGTGGGCGTGCTCGGGATGGGTGTCTGCGGTGGTGCGGCCGGCGGGCTGACCGCGGTTCGCTGGGCCGGCGCGTACGGGATGGCCGTGCCCTTCGCGGTGAGCGCCGCCCTGCTGGCCGCGTGCGCGATGGCGGTTTTCCTGCTGGGCCGCGAGGCGCCGGACTGGCTGCCGTCCGGGCAGCGGGCGGCGAGCCGGCTTGCCGCCGCGCTGCGCCTGCGGATCACCTGGCAGGGCGCCGGGTGGTACTCGGTCCAGTTCGGCCTGTTCGTGGCGTTCTCCGTCTACCTGCCCGTCTACCTGGGCAATGCCTATGGCTTGCCGGCCGCCGGCGCGGGACTGTGGATGGCCGCGTTCGTGATCGTCGCGGTGCTGGCCCGGCCGGTCGGCGGGTGGGTCGCGGACCGTTTCGGGCCGGCGCGCCCGCTGGTCGCCGCTCTGGGTGCCTTGGCACTCGCCGCCGCGGCGCAAGCGTGCACGCCGCCGTTCCCGGTCACCGCCGGGCTGATCATGCCGATCATGGCGGTCGCGCTCGGCGTGGCGAGCTCGGCGACGCTGGTGCAGGTGGCGGCCGAGGCGGGGCAGCCCATGGTGGGTCTGGTGACCGGGCTGGTGACCGCGGTCGCCGGTCTGGCCGGGTTCGCCACACCGTTGGTGATGGCGTTCTCCTATGCCAGGCTCGGACGGTATGGACCGGCGATAGCGCTCTTCGCGGTCGCGGCGGCCGCGGGCGCGTGGAGCGCTGCCCGCCACCGTGCGGACGGCGCCGGACCGCAGGCCGCCGCATGACCGTGGAGGAGCTTGACGTGGAACTGCCCCCGCTGGTCGCCGCGAAGACGTCCCGCCCGCGGATGGTGCGCGCCGCTCTCCGCCGGGCACAGCTGACCGAATTGCTGGACGCCGCGGTCCGCAAACCGGTGACGCTGGTCTGCGCGGGTGCGGGCTGGGGCAAGACGATGGCGGTGTCGGCCTGGGCCGAGGCCCGCCGTGAGCCGGTCGCCTGGCTGAGCCTCGATCCGCACGACAACGACCCGCGGATCTTCTGGGCCTATGTGCTTGGAGCGCTGCGGGTCGCGGGGGCCATCACCGCGGAGAATCCGCTGCACGACCTCGCCGCCGTCCCGGCGGACGAGCTGGAGCGCAGCAGCCGGTTGACAGCCGGCCTGGCCCAGGTGCCGTACGGCACCGTGCTCGTGATGGACGACATCCAGGAGATCGACGACGCCGATGTGCTGCAGGAGCTGACCGGTCTGCTCCGTCACCTGCCGCCGGCGCTGAGGCTGGTGCTGGTGGGCCGGTCCGAGCCGAAGCTGCGGCTGCACCGCCTGCGGGCGGCTGGGCAGCTGGCCGAGCTCGGCACCGAGCACCTGGCCTTCACCGCGGGCGAGGCGGGCGCGCTCATCGCCGGGCACGGTGTCACGCTGACCGCCGACGACGTGTCCAAGCTGGTCGACCGCACCGAGGGCTGGGCCACCGGGCTGCAACTCGGCGCCGCCTTCCTGGCCGGCCGCGACGACGACCGGGCGATCGCGGAGTTCGCCGGCGACGTGCGCGCCGTCGACGACTACCTCACCCAGGAAGTGCTGGCCGAACGGCCGCGGCGGCAGCGGCGCTTCCTGCTGCAGACCAGCATCTGTGCGAACGTCTGCGCCGAGCTGGCCGACGCCATCACCCACGGCGGCGACGGCCAGCGCACGCTGGAGCAGCTCGAACGCGACAACGACTTCGTCCTGCGGCTCGGCGCGAAACCCCTCTGGTTCCGCTATCACCACCTGCTGCGCGACGTGCTGCGGCACCGGCTGCTGCTGGAGACGCCGGCCGTGATTCCCGAGCTGCACCGCCGGGCGGCGCGCTGGCACCTGGCGAACAACTCGGTGCTCGAAGCGCTGGCGCACGCGGTGTCGGCTCGCGACTGGGCCTACGTCGGGCGTCTGGTGGTGAGCCAGGCCGGCCCGCTGATGGTGTCGGCCCACCGCGGGCCGCTGGTCAAGATCCTTCAACAGGTGCCGCCGGCGAAACTCGGCTCGACGCCGGAGCTGATGATCTGCGGGGTGCTCCTGCTGTTCCACGCCGGCGACTACGAGACCATCCCGGCCCGCCTGGACGCGGCTCGCGCATTGCTGAGCACCCGGCCGGAGGCCGCCCGCGAGCCCATCGAGATCTTGTCGAACACCTTGCAGCTCGCCGCGGACCGAGCCGTCGGCGACATGCCCTCGGTGATCGCGGGCAGTGGCCGGCTGCTCGCTCTGCTGCGGGCGGCGCGGTCGGCCGCCGTGCCGGCCGTCGCCCAGAACAGGGCGATCGCCCTGAACAACCGCGGCCTGGCGCTGCTTTGGACCGGCCAGGTCGACGAGGCCGAACGAAGCCTCTGGGCCGGCGCCAACGCCGCCCGCGCGGCCGGCGTGGAGCTCGCCGAGGTCAACGCGACCGGCCACCTCGCGCTCCTGCACGCCTTCCACGGATCCATCGACGCGGCTGCCAAGCTCGCGGCGGGCGCCCTCGACCTCGCCGGCCGCCGGGGCTGGCGGTACGCGCTGCAGACGGTCGCCGCCCACTTCGCCCAGGCGCTCGTCCGGCTGCAGGCCCTCGATCTCGACGGCGCGGAGCGGGCCGCCCGGGACGGGCTGCGCGCGCACCTCGGCGACCCGGAGGCGGCCCAGCGGCTGGTCGCGCTCGGCGTCCAGGCCCGGCTGGCCATGGCCCGCGGCGCGCTGCGGAACGCCCGGAGCATGCTCGACGAGGCAGCACGCGACCGCCCGGCGCGCCTGCACGCGCCCGCGCTGGACCGCTGGCTGGCCCTCGCGGGGGCCGACCTCGACCTGGCCGAGGGCCGGCCGGATCTCGTCGTGCAGCGGTACGCCGAGGCGGATCACCTGGATCCCGCCGAGCAGATCCGCGTTGCTCGTGCCGCGTACCTCCAGGGCAGCCACGAGCGCGCCGAGGACGTGCTGGCCGCCGTCGCCACAGCCGAGCGCGACACCGTCGCGCGCACCGAGGCCGCGGTGCTGGGCGCTCTGGTGGCGGGCGCGCGCGGGCGGGGCGTCCGGGCCGCCGACCTGCTCTCCGCAGCGGTCGGCCTGGCCGCGCGAGAAGGGATCCGGCGGCCGTTCGTCGTGCTGACCGACACCCGGCTGGACGATCTGCTCCGCCGCCTGCGCTTGCTCACCCAGCACGACGAGCCGTTCGTCGCGGACCTCGTCGACGGCCTGCGGGGCGACCCCGAGGCGGCCGGCAGCGATCCGCTGGTGGAGAGCCTCAGCGACCGCGAGACCGAAATCCTCCGCTACCTGACCACCATGCTCACGGCCGCCGAGATAGCGGCCGACCTCGGGCTCTCGGTCAACACCGTGAAGGCTCACATGCGCGCGGTCTACCGCAAGCTCGGCGCCACCCGGCGCACCGACGCGGTCCTCCGGGCCCGCCGGCTCGGCATCCTCTGAAGGCGGTAGGCACGACCACGCCGGGCTCGCGTACCGTCCGCGCGGGATGAAGCCGAGAGCCGGACCTGCGGGCGAAGCTGGCCGCATGACGATGACCGAGGAATTCGGCGACGCCCTGCGCGAGCTCGCGCGGGGCGGTGGGCCGGTGCTCGAGGCGCTCGCCAAGCAGTCCGAGGGCGCCCTTCAGCATGCCGGCATCGACCCGCGGACGGCGCTGCTCGTCCGTATGTCGGCGCTGGTCGCGATGGACGCGGCCGCCGCGTCCTACCTCGTCCACCTCGGTATCGCCGACCGCGGCGGGGTGCGGGCCGAGACGATCGAGGCCATGCTGGTCGAGCTCGCGCCGCTGGTCGGCAGCGCGCGCATCGTCTCGGCCGCCGGGAAGATCAATCAGGCGCTGCGGGAGCTGTCGGCTCCGTGACCCGCCCGTCCGACGAGGGCGGCCGGCACCACCGTTCCAGCGCACAGCTAGGCGTGGCTGACCTCGAACTGGTCGACGATCTCCTTGAGCTCGCGCGACATGATTTCCAGGTTCTCGGCGGTCTCCTGGGCCTCGACCACTCCGGCGGCGGTCACCTGCGCCGCCGTCGCCACCCCGGACACGCCCTCGGCGATCTCCTCGGAGCCGGTCGCCGCCTCGACGATGTTGCGGCCCATCTCGGCGGTCGTCGCGGTCTGCTGTTCCACGGCCGCGGCGATCGTCGTGGAGTGCTCGTTGACCTGGGCGATGATCTCGGTGATCCGATCAATCGCGGAGATCGCCGCGGTCGTGTCCTGCTGGATCGCCTGTACCCGGGCGCCGATGTCCTCGGTCGCCTTGGCCGTCTCCTGGGCCAGATCCTTGACCTCGGAGGCCACCACCGCGAAGCCCTTGCCCGCCTCGCCCGCCCGGGCCGCCTCTATCGTCGCGTTGAGCGCGAGCAGGTTGGTCTGCTCGGCGATCGAGGTGATCAGCTTGACCACCTCGCCGATCTCGACGCTGGAGCGGCTCAGCTGGCCGATCGTCTCGCCGGCCGCGCGGGCGCTGTCCACCCCGCTGGCCGCCACCCCGGCCGCCATCGCGGCGCTGCCGGAGATCTCGCGGATGGCCGCGTTCATCTCCTCGGTGCCCGAGGCGACCGTCTGCACGCTGCGCGACACCTCCTCGGCCGCCGACGCGACCCGGTCGGACTGCCCGGACGCGTCGTGGGCGGCCGCCGAGATCCGGGCGGCGCCCACCGTCAGCTCGTGCGAGGCGCCGGCCAGCGTACGGCTGTGCTCGTTGATCCGCCCGAACGCGGTGAGCAGCACCTCGAGCGTGCTGTTGACCGCGCGCCCCATCGCGCCCAGCTCGTCGCGGCCCTCGGCGGGCGCCTGGACGGTGAGGTTCTTGGCGGCGACCGCGCGCAGCGTCGCCACGGTTTTTCCGAGTGGCAGCGTGATGCTGCGGGTGACGACCACGGCGAGGATCGCGGCGAGGCAGAGGCTGAGCGCGCCCGCGACGAGCATCAGGGTGCGCGACGTGTCGGCGGTCGACGCGGCGTCGGCCCGGGCGGCCGCGGCCTGGGCGCCGGTGAGCTCGACCAGCTGGTCGATGGCCGTGAAGATCTTCTGCATGTCCTCGAGGGCGATCCCGGAGACGAGGTCGCCGGCCTTGGCGGCGCCGGCCGCGGTGCCGGTGCGGAAGGCCGCGATGACCTGCTCGTCGATCGCCATGAAGTCGTCGAACGCCGCCGACGCGGCGGCCACGGCGTCGTTCTCGGCCGCGGTGAGCGGCCGGCCTTCGAGCAGCGCGATGTCCTGCTTGAACGCCGCGGTGGACGCCAGGAAGTTCTTGCGCTGCCCGGCCGTGTCGGAGTCGGCGCCCTGCACCCCGCGCTGGATGTCGAAGGCGTATCCGCTCTGCCAGCCGTTGAAGTCCGCGGTCCGGAACTTCGCGGTGAGCGCATCGTGCTGCAACTGCGCCGCCGCGGCCATTTCGGCCGAGGCGCTCTTGGCCCGCTGCTGCCCCCAGAGGCCGACTCCCACCGCCACGATCAGGCAGAGGCAGACGCCGGTGAACGCCCCGGCCAGCCGGGCGCCGATCTTGATATTCCCGAACAGGCGCATACGAGATCTCCCTGCGGTTAGCTCAGACGCGGAAGCGGGCGACGACCCCGCGCAGCTCGTCGGCGACCTGGGACAGCTCGGTCACCGACTGGTCGGCCTCGGTGAGCGCGCCGGTCTGCGCCTGGACGGCCTCCGCCACCGAGTTGATGTTGCCGGCGATGGTGGCGCTGCCGGCGGCGGCGTCGCCGATGCTGCGGCTCATCTCGTTGGTGGTGGCGGTCTGCTCCTCGACCGCGGAGGCGATGGTGACCTGGTAGTCGTTGATCTCCGAGATGATCCGGGAGATCTCGCCGATGGCCTCGACCGCGCTGGTGGTGTCGGCCTGGATCGCCTCGACCCGCCGGGAGATGTCCTCGGTCGCCTTGGCGGTCTCCTGGGCGAGATCCTTCACCTCGGTGGCGACCACCGCGAAGCCCTTTCCGGCCTCGCCGGCCCGGGCCGCCTCGATGGTGGCGTTGAGCGCGAGCAGGTTGGTCTGCTCGGCGATCTGGGTGATCACCTTGACCACGTTGCCGATCTCCTCGGACGAGGTGCCGAGCTTGGCGACGGTGTCGTTGGTGGACTGGGCGACACCCACCGCGCTCGCCGCGACCTGGGCGGCGTTGTTGGCGTTCTCGGCGATCTCGCGGATCGAGGCGCCCATCTGGTCGGACCCGGCGGCGGCCGACTGCACGCTGGTGGAGACGTCGCCGGCGCCGGAGGCGACCACCCCGGCCTGCTCGGCGGCCTCGTGCGCGCCGGCCGCGAGCCGGGCGGAGACGCCGGCCAGCCGCTGGGTGCCCGCGCCCAGGGTCTCGGCGCCGTGGGTCAGCGCGGACACGGTGTCGCACAGGCCCGCACGGGCCCGGTTCACGGCGGCGGCCATGGCGCCGAGCTCGTCGCGGGAGCGGACCTCGGCGGCCACCGTGAGGTCGCCGGCGGCGACGGCGTCGAGGGCGTCGGCGACGGTGGTCAGCTGGCGGCGGATCAGGCGGATGACCACGACACAGATCAACGCGGCGAGGACGAACCCGGCGATCAGCGCGAACAGGGTGACCGTCCGGGCCCGTCCGTACGCCGCGGCGCCGTCCTCCGCCATCTTGTCGGAGAGCTGGTCCTCGAGCTGTTGCATGCGGACGACGGCCTCGGCCATCGTGCTCTCCACCTTGGTGAACTCGGGGGCGATCTGGTCGGCGGCCGGCATCGTGTACCCGGGGGCGAGCGGCTCGCCGTAGAGGACGGTGTCGCGCAGCGCCCGGTAGTGGTGGATGGCGTCGGTGAACTTCGCGAGGGCGGCCTGCCGCTCGGCCGAGCCGGCGGTGATCGTGGCGTAGCGGGCGAGGGCGGCGTCCATCGCTTCGTCGGCCGTGGCGATGGAGTCGCGGCCGCTGGCGATCGTGGCCTTGTCGCCGATGGCGAGCTGGGTGAGCACGACGCCCCGGAACATCGCGGCGAGCTCGCCACGGACGTTGGCGACCTCCTGGAGGCTGTCGACGTGCTGGGCCTTCATCTGCTTGAGGTCGGCGTTGAGCGTCGCCATCCGGTTGATCGACAGGACCGCCACGCACAGCGCCACGATCGCGACGAAGGCGGCCGCGGCGACCGCCTTGATGGTGAGGCTGCGGTCGCCGAGCAGCGCCTCGAAGACGTTGCGCTGCACCGTGATGGGCGAGGAGTCCCCCTCGGCCGGTCTGGGCATGCCGTCCCCCCGATGCGCGAATCCGCCGGACGGCTTCGACTCTAGAATCAGATTCGCGTTCGGGGAAGAAATACAATAAATACTCCTATAACTGTACGGCGTTGCGTACCATCCATGCGGGATGAAGCCGGCCGGCGATCAGTCCGGCTCGGCGGGGTCGGCCGGCTCCGTGACCCGCCCGTCCCGGCCGGCGGCGGGACCGCTGTCGGTCGCCGGCAGCGGTCCGCCGGACACCAGCGGGTTGATCCACCGGGTGGCCGGGTCGATGTCCACCAGCAGGCCCTTCGCGAGCAGGCTCAGCGGGATCGCGAGCAGCGCGCCGAGCGGGCCCAGCACCCAGCCCCAGAAGATCAGGGACAGGAACGACATGGTGGCCGAGAGCCCGACCGCGTCGCCGACGACCTTCGGCTGGATGATCGACTGGATGACGAAGTTGATCGCGCAGTAGACCACGATCACCCAGATCATCTTCTCGACGCCGCCCTGCAGCAGCCCGAGCAACGCCGGCGGGATCACGCCGATGATGAAGCCGATGTTGGGGATGTAGTTGGTGATGAACGACAGCAGGCCCCAGAGGAACGGCAGCGGGATGTCCAGCGCCCACAGCGCCAGCGTGTCGATCACCGCCACGATCAGGCCGAACACCGTGGTCACCCACAGGTAGCGGCGGGTGCCCTGGGCGAACTCGCGCAACGCGCCGACCACCTGCGGCCGCTGCGCCCCGCTGGCCGCCAGCCGCGACGGGTAGTCGACCGCGTCGACGCCCATGAACAGCAGCACCGCCAGCAGGAAGATGGTGTTGGACAGCACGCCGGCGACGCCACCGAAGATCCACTCGATGACCCCGACGATCTGGCCCGGGGTGGTGGCCTTGTCCAGCGCGGCCATCACCTGGGCCTGGTCGATGCCCAGGCTCCCCAGCGCGCTCGCCAGGTCGGCGCGCAGGTCGAGGAACTGCTGCTGGTACTGCGGGAGCAGGTCGACCAGCCGGGCCAGCGACATGGCCATGGCCACGCCCAGGCCGGCCAGCAGGAGATAGACGGCGACCACGTTGGCGATCATGGCCAGCCACAGCGGCACGCCCCGGCCGCGCATCCAGATCGCGATCGGACTGATCGTCACGGTGAGCATCAGCGCCAGGAAGACCGGGGCGAGCAGGTCGGCGGTGATGCGCATCCCGCCGACCACCACCACGAGGCAGGCGGTGCCGAGCAGCACGATCACGCCGCGCGGGAGGCCGGCGCCCGCGATGGAGTGCGCCGGCCTCACCCGCGGCGGCCGATCAGTACTGGACCTCACGGCCGTGCACCGCGAGCGCGTAGATCGCGAGCACGTCGAGGGCGATGATGATCGTGGCCCAGATCGGGTAGGCGGGCAGGAACGCCAGGTTCGCCAGGGCGCTGAGCACCGCGATCACGATGCCGGTGACCCGGGCCCAGGTCTGGCCGAGCAGGACGCCGATACCGGTGCCCACCGCGATCAGGCCGAGGATCAGGTGCACCCAGCCCCACGTGGTGAAGTCCATGGTGAGCAGCAGCCCGCTGCGGGTGACCAGGTAGTACTCGTCCTTGAAGATGGCGACGAGGCCCTCGATCGCCTGGAATCCGCCCAGCATCATCAGCATGACGCCGGCGAAGACGACGTACCCGACCCAGCCCGTCGCCTGGGGACGGCGCGGCGCGTAGGTGGAATCGGAGGCCAGCGGCCTCTGCTGTGTCTCGGACATGCCTCACTCCTCGGTGGAGGGTAAATTAGGGTCTACGTTCGTCGTTCCGGACGCCGCGGACCCCATCCCGGGCGAATGAAACGTGTCCCGCCAGCCCCGTGGCCGCCACACGTTCACGACCTTGGCCACGGCGGTGACCAGGAACAACTGCCCCAGCAGCGCCTCCAGGACACCGAGCGTGCGGCCGGGGTTGCCGGCCGGGACGAGGTCGCCGTACCCGGTCGTGGTGAGCGTGACGAAGCTGTAGAAGAGGCTGTCGGCGAGCGTCCCGTCGCCCTGGGCGCCGAAGAACGGGCCGGGCTGGAACGCGGCGATGCAGCGGTAGGCGAAGGCGAACGCCATCCCCAGCATCAGGTACGTGGCGAGCGCTCCCAGCATCAGCTCGCGGTCCACGTGCGCGCGGCGGCCGAGGTCGCCGACGATGGCCACCGGCGCCACGATGTACAGCAGGCTGCCGGCGAAGAAGGTCAGCCCGATCAGGGTGCTGCCGTGGGCGAAGAAGTTCCACGAGCCGGCGACGAGGGACAGCAGGAGCACCACGGCGGCCGGCGCGCGCAGCGAGGTGCGGGCGCGCGAGACCCGTAGCGCGTACCAGACCGTGCCGACCTGGGCGAACAGCATCAGCGAGACCGTCCAGCGGTGGTTGGCGGTCGTGCCGATCACGTACGTTCCGGCGATCAGCAGGATCAGCGGGCCGTAGCTGTCCGTCGACCAGATCGGCGTGCGCCGTCGCCTGATCATCTATTTGTCGGGCTTTCCGGGGTCCTCGGCCCCGGGCAGCCGCCTGATCTCGATGAGCCGCAGACCCAGGCCGTGCATCCGGGAGATCAGACCGAAAAGGGCGGACTGGTCGGGCAACTCCCCGTAGAGGACGGTCTCCGGCGGCTCGACCGAGATCGTCATTTCGGAAAGCTCGGCCAGAAGTTCGCTCGGGATCGTTCCGGACACCCGCACCTGGTAGTTCGTGGCGGTCATTACCGTCCCTCCCGCGGTCGGTTGGACCTTCAACACTCGACCTGTGCGTGGCTTCCGTCGTCACCCTGGGCAGATGAGGCGCGGCTGGTGGGCGTGCGTTGTGCTCAGGCCAGACGAGCTGGGAGGTGCCCCATGAGAGATCCGGGATCACGAGCCGAGGCCGGCCGGGACGCACGCAAGCGGGTGCCGGTCGAGAGTCATGCCGAGTTCGCCCCGGCGGACGACCGCCGCGACCCGGTGGCGATCCTCCAGGCCCAGGACGCCGAGCGACTCCCCGAGCTGGTGCCGATCCGGCACGGCCGGATGGGCCTGTCCCCGTTCACCTTCCTGCGCGGCTCGGCCGCGGTGATGGCGGCCGACCTGGCGGCCGGGCCGGACACCGGGCTGACCGTCCAGCTCTGCGGCGACGCGCACCTGTTGAACTTCGGCGTCTTCGGCTCGCCCGAGCGGCGACTGGTCTTCGACATCAACGACTTCGACGAGACCTGGCCGGGCCCGTTCGAGTGGGACGTCAAGCGGCTGGCGGCGAGCCTGGCCGTGGCCGGCCGGGACAACGGGTTCAAGCGCAAGGACCGCCGCGGGGTGACCCAGGCGATGGCCGAGCGCTACCAGCGCGCGATGGCGGAGTTCGCGGCGATGCGCGACCTCGACGTCTGGTACGCCAAGGCCGACATCGACGACCTCGTGGCGCTGCTCGGCGACCAGCTCGACAAGGCCCGCCGGAAGGCGCTCGACCGCGCGCGGACCAAGGCGATGACGCGGGACAGCCTGCAGGCGTACAAGAAGCTCACGACCGTCGTCGACGGGCGCCGGCGGATCGCCGCCGACCCGCCGCTGCTCGTCCCGATCGCCGACCTGATGCCCGAACTGGAGCGCCGGGACCTGGAGAGCCGGCTGCGCGAGCTGCTCGCCGGCTACCGCGACAGCCTCGCCGAGGACCGCCGGCACCTGTTCGACCAGTACGAGTTCGTCGACCTCGCCCGCAAGGTCGTGGGCGTGGGCAGCGTCGGCACCCGCTGCTGGATCGTGCTGCTCGCCGGCCGCGACGAGAACGACCCGCTGCTGCTGCAGGTCAAGGAGGCCGGCCGGTCGGTGCTGGCCACTGGCGCGGCCGGACCGGACGAGCACGAGGGCCGGCGGGTGGTGACCGGGCAGCGGCTCATGCAGGCGGTCAGCGACATCTTCCTCGGCTGGCACCGCGCCGCCGGCTTCGACGGACGCAGCCGTGACTTCTACGTGCGGCAGCTGCGCGATTGGAAGGGCGCGGCGGTGGTCGAGGAGATGAACCCCCAAGGGATGCGCGCCTACGCCGCGCTCTGCGGCTGGACCCTGGCCCGGGCGCACGCCCGCACCGGCGACCGGATCGCGATCGCCGCCTATCTGGGGCAGGACGCGGCGTTCGGCGCCGCGCTCGCGGACTTCGCCGAGCGGTACGCCGATCAGACCGAGCGCGACCACCAGGCCATGGCGGCCGCGGTGCGCGACGGCCGGGTCCGGGCCGAGACCGGGATCTAGATCGGGGATCTAGCTCCTCGAGTCGAGGTAGACGAGCTCCACCCCGGACTGGTCGAGGCGGTCCAGCAGCCGGTGGAGCTCGTCCACCGACAGCTTCCCGCGGATCGTGCTCTGGCGGGGGAGGGCCTCGCATGTCATGCCGTGGAACCGGCTGCGCAGCAGCGGGCCGATCAGGCCGTGGACGCGGATCTCGTACCGTGTGTTCATGGGCGCGAACCCCACTCTGTCTCGACGTGTCTCACAACGGTGCCGGTTCGGCGGGTGACGGCGGCACCGGCTCCGGCACTTCGCCGGGGGCCGGCTCGGTGCGTCCGATGAGCGTCACCGCCACCTCGTAGGCGGCCACCACGACCGCGATGATCAGCAGCGATGTCCAGGAGGTGAGGATGAGCGCCAGGATGCCGCCGACCACCAGTCCGCCGACCCGCAGGACGTCGCGATGCGCCGCGGTCCAGCCCGGCGCGTTGGCGCCCAGCCAGCGCCCGCCGCGTGCCGTCGCCTGCCCGCCGGCCACCGCGCCGCGCCGCACCTGGCCTCGCAGCCAGACCGCCCCCCGCCCCGGCCCGAACAGGTAGCAGACCACGGCCAGGATCGCGCCGATCCAGATCAGCTGGGTGCCGCGCGTGCGTAGCAGGCTGAAGACGCTGGTCACCGCGGCCGCCACGCCGTCGCGGTAGACGCCCTCCGGCACCTGCGCGAGCAGCTGATCACGGACCCCGCGCAAGACCGCGCTGACCACGACCGCGGCCACCACCAGCCAGAGCCCCAGCTGCACGAGCGTCCGCCGCCGCCACGGCGAGATCACCAGCGCGAGCAGCAGCAGCACGACCGTGCCGACCACGAACAGCACGAGATAGCGCTTCGCGGCGGCCACCGACTGCTGTACGGCGTTGAGCTGCCCGTTGTCGTACACGGTGAATTGGGCGAAATTCGCCGGCAGCGTGACGCCCAGCGCGTCCTGCACCCGGACCCTCAGGTTCTCGGGTATCTCGCCGCTGCTGAGGTCGGGAAGCGTAATTGTCTTGCCGAAGAGCGTCGGTAGCTGGGCGCTCAGGTCGCGCAGCACCTGGTTGATCAGCGGGAGCAGGTCGATCTGCACGCTCTGCTCGGTGGTGGACACCAGCTCGCTCTCGTTGTTCACGATCGCCATCACGCGGTCGTGCACGCGCCGGTTGAGCTCGACCCAGATCTTGTTGAACTGGTCGCTGCGCATGACGTTGTCGACGGTGTTGCGGATCTGGGTGCGCAGCTGGCCGGTGATCGGGCCGGCCACGAAGGCGGCCTGGGCGGGCAGCACGCTCTCGATCCGCTGCTGGACGTCGATCGCCTCGAACAGCTGGGTGGTGGAGTACTCGGCGACGGCCGCGGCGATCCTGGGGTCCTTCGGGAGCGGCGCGACCGTGGAGACCCAGCGGTCGGTGCTCAGCACCGTCGTCGCGGCCCACAGACCGACGACGCTGGCCACCAGGGCGAACGCCGTGATCATGATGAACACCGCGGCGGCGACCCGGCGCAGGGCCAGCAACGCGAACTGCCGGCGCCGGCGGTTCTCGAGGCGGGAATGGAGGGACGCGACCTCTTCGCGAAGACGCGCGACCTCGTCCGTTTCCATCTGCTGCGTCATGCTTCGACGCTCGCCTCGTCGTCGCGAACACGCGTCATCCAAGGCGAATGAACGCCCCAGTTTCATTCCCCCGTGATGAGGAGGCGACCCCCGGGGCTGTGGCTGACTGGCACCGGCACCGACCGACGGAGAAAGGGCCAAAACCATGTCAACTCTGGTCGCCATCGGGTATCCCGACGAGACCACGGCGACCGCCGCCGGCCTGGAGGCCGAGCGGCTCGCCAAGGACCTCATCATCCAGCCCGACGCCATCGCGGTCATCCGGCGCGACGTCGAGGGCAAGTACCACGTGACCACCAACCACCACGCGGTGGGCGGCGGCGCCACCTGGGGCATGTTCTGGGGCCTGCTGTTCGGCCTGCTGTTCTTCATCCCGGTGATCGGCATGGCGGTGGGTGCGGGTCTCGGCGCTCTGATGGGCAAGTTCACCAAGGGCGCGATCAACAAGGAATTCCAGGAGCAGGTCCGCGACCTCGTGCAGCCCGGCACGTCCGCGCTGTTCCTGATCGTCGAGGCGGTCACCCCGGACAAGGCCGTCGACGCCCTCAAGCAGTTCGGCGGCACCGTGCTCAAGTCCTCGCTGTCCAAGGACGCCGAGCAGCAGCTCCAGGAGGCGCTGCACGGCACCGGCGAGGCCTGACGGTTCCGCGTTCCGGCGCCACCCGGGTGGCGCCGGAACGAAGGGGGGCGAGAGATGACCAGCGCCGAGCAGCAGCGCCTCACCGACGCCGACGAAGGCGGCGTGCTCTGGCGGAAGTGGGGTCCCTACCTCAGCGAACGGCAGTGGGGCTCGGTCCGCGAGGATTACAGCCCGGGCGGGGACGCGTGGAACCACCTCACCCACGACCAGGCGCGCTCGCGGGCGTACCGGTGGGGTGAGGACGGCATCGCCGGGCTCAGCGACGACCGGCAGCTGCTCTGCCTGGCCCTGGCGATGTGGAACGGCCGCGACCCGATCCTCAAGGAGCGCTTCTTCGGGGTGACCAACGCCGAGGGCAATCACGGCGAGGACGTGAAGGAGTACTACTTCTACCTCGACGGGACGCCCACCCACTCGTACCAGAAAATGCTCTACAAATATCCGCAGCGGGAGTTTCCGTACCACGACCTGGTGGCGACGAACGGCGCGCGGGGCCGCGAGCAGTTCGAGTACGAGCTGCTCGACACCGGCGTGTTCGAGGGCGACCGCTACTTCGACGTCGAGGTGGAGCACGCGAAGGCCGGTCCCGAGGACATCCTGGTGCGGATCACCGTGCACAACCGTGGCCCGGCGCCGGCGGTCATCCGGCTGCTGCCCACCCTGTGGTTCCGCAACACCTGGACGGGTACGGCCGGCGAGCGGCCCAGCATGTTCCAGATGCCCGGCGTCACCGGCGCCGCCGTGGCCGAGGCCCGCCACCCCGAGCTGGGCCGGCGCTGGCTGCTGGTGCAGGGCGAGCACCCGCTGCTGTTCACCGAGAACGAGAGCAACGACGAGCGCTTCGGCGGCGGCCCCAACGCCGCGCCGTTCGTCAAGGACGCGATCGACCGGTTCGTGGTGCGGGGCGAGAAGGAGGCGGTCAACCCCGCGCTGACCGGCACCAAGCTCGCCGCCGACATCGCCCTGGAGATCCCGGCCGGGGACCGCGCCGTCGTGCGGCTGCGGCTCACCGAGGAGCCGGTCGTGCCCGGGGCGGTCCGCGAGCGGCTCGGCCCGGCCTTCGAGGAGACCGTGGAGCAGCGCCGGCGCGAGGCCGACGAGTTCTACGCGGAGCGGCTCGCCGCCGGCCTGTCGGCCGACGAGCGCCGCATGGTGCGGCAGGCGATGGCCGGCATGCTGTGGAGCAAGCAATATTTCGGGTACGACGTGGAGGCGTGGCTCGCCCAGCACGGCCGCGACCCGCTCGACGCCGGCGACATCCGCAACGGCCGGTGGTACCACCTGATCGCGCACGACGTGATCTCGATGCCCGACGCCTGGGAGTATCCCTGGTTCGCGGCGTGGGACCTGGCCTTTCACACGGTCGCGTTCAGCCTGATCGATCTGACCTTCGCCAAGCGCCAGCTCGACCTGCTGCTCAGCCGCCGGTATCTGCACCCCAACGGCCAGATCCCGGCGTACGAGTGGAACTTCGGCGACGTGAACCCGCCGGTGCACGCCTGGGCCACCTATCTGGTCCACGAGCTGGACAAGGCGCGCCACGGCCACGGCGACCGGGACTGGCTGGCCACCGCGTTCCACAAGCTGGCCAGGAACTTCACCTGGTGGGTCAACCGCAAGGACGCCGACGGCAACAACGTCTTCCAGGGTGGCTTTCTCGGGCTGGACAACATCGGGGTGTTCGACCGCAGCGCGCCGCTGCCCACCGGCGGCCACCTGGACCAGGCCGACGGCACCGCGTGGATGGCGCTGTACTGCCAGAACATGCTGCAGATCGCGCTCGAGCTGGCCCGCGACGACCCCGGCTACGTCGAGCAGGCGCAGACCTACCTCGAGCATTTCGCCTGGATCGCGGCGGCGGTCAACCACCCCGGCCGGGCGTCGATGTGGGACGAGGACGACGGCTTCTTCTACGACCTGCTGCGGCTGCCGGACGGGACCGCGACCCGGTTGAAGGTGCGATCGATGGTCGGCCTGCTGCCGCTGGCCGCCGCGACCGTGTTCGACGCGTCCGTGGTCGCCCGGCACCCGGAGATCATCGACGAGGGCAACAGCTTCCTCGCGGCCCACCCGAGCGTGTCGGCCGCGGTGCCGGGCGGGTACGCCGGCCGGCACGGCACCCATCTGCTCGCGTTGTTCGACGAGACGCGGCTGCGGCGGATCCTGGCCCGGCTGCTCGACGAGAACGAGTTCCTCAGCCCGTACGGGATCAGGTCGTTGTCGAAGTTTCACGACGCCCACCCGTTCGAGTTCGACGTGGGCGGCGCCCGCTATCGAGTGGCCTACACGCCGGCCGAATCGGACAGCGGCATGTTCGGCGGCAACTCCAACTGGCGCGGGCCGATCTGGTTCCCGGTGAACGCCCTGATGATCCGCGCGCTGCTCAACCTCTACGGCGGCTACGGCGACGACTTCACCGTGGAGTGCCCGACCGGCTCGGGTGTGCGGCTGACCCTCTTCGAGGTGGCCCGGGAGATCTCGCACCGGCTCACCCGGATCTTCCTGCCCGGCCCGGACGGGCGCCGGCCCTGCCACGGCGGCCAGGACATCTTCGCGAGCGAGCACTGGCGTGACCTGATCACGTTCTCCGAGTACTTCCACGGCGACAACGGCGCCGGCCTGGGCGCCGCGCACCAGACCGGCTGGACCGGGCTGGCCGCCGTCTTCCCGGTCCTGTTCGCCCGGGTCACCGGACCGCAGCTGCTGGAGCACGGCATGACCGGCATCTTCACGGCGTTCGAGGAGGGGGCGTCATGACGACCGGATGGCCCGCCGCGCCCGTGGTGTACGAGATCGACACCTGGCCCTGGCTGACCGGCGTGGCCGAGCGGCTGAGCCGTCCGGTCACCCTCGCCGACGTGCCGGACGAGGTGTGGGACGCGACCCTCCCGCCGGGCATCGACGCGGTGTGGCTCATGGGCGTTTGGGAGCGCAGCCCGGCCGGCCTGGTCGTCGCCCGCGCCGACGAGGAGCTGCAGCGCTCCTTCCACGAGGCGCTGCCCGGCATGCGACCGGCCGACCTGGCCGGGTCGCCGTACTGCGTGCGCCGCTACCGGGCCGACGACCACCTCGGCGGCCCGGCGGCGCTGGCCACCGCCCGGGCCGCGCTGGCCCGGCGCGGGCTGCGACTCGTGCTCGACTACGTGCCCAACCACGTCGCGCCGGACCATCCCGCCGTCGCGGCCGAGCCGTCCTGGTTCATCCAGGGCGACGAGGCCGACGAGAACAAGGAGCCGGCCGCCTGGTTCCGGGCCGCCGGGCGGATCCTGGCGCACGGCCGGGACCCCTACTTCCCGCCGTGGCCGGACGTGGCCCAGCTGAACGCCTTCAGCCCTGGGCTGCGCGACGCCACCGCGCGGGCGCTCGCCGACATCGCCGCGCAGTGCGACGGGCTGCGGTGCGACATGGCCATGCTGCTCACCAACGACGTGTTCGCCCGCACCTGGGGAGCGCACGCCGGGCCGCGCCCGGCCGAGGAGTTCTGGCCCGCCGTCATCGCGCGCCTGCGGCGGAGCCGGCCCGATGTGGTGCTGATCGCCGAGGCCTACTGGGACATGGAGTGGACCCTGCAGCAGCAGGGCTTCGACTTCTGCTACGACAAGCGGCTCTACGACCGGCTGGCGCACGACGACGCCGCGGCGGTGCGCGGCCACCTCACCGCCGGCCGGGACTATCAGGACCACCTGATCCGGTTCATCGAGAACCACGACGAGCCGCGGGCCGCGGCGGCGCTGCCCGGCGGCCGGGACCGGGCCGCCGCGGTGGCGATCGCGACGCTGCCCGGCGCCACGCTCTGGCACGACGGCGAGTTCGAGGGGCGGCGCACGCGCCTGCCCGTCTTCCTCGGCCGTTTCCCGGACGAGCCGGTCGACGAGGACCTGCGCGCCTTCCACCACCGGCTGCTCGCGGTGGTGGCCGGGATGCGCCGCGGCGAGTGGACCATGCTGGACAGCGAGGGCTGGCCGGACAACCCCACGCACGCCGACGTGATCGCGTGGGCGTGGCACGACGATGTGCCGCACCACGTGATCGCGATCAATCTGTCCGGCCACCCGTCCCAGGCCCGCATCGCGATGCCCTGGCCGGCCCTCGCCGGCCGGCGATGCCGGCTGCTCGACCTGCTCGACAACCGCACCTTCGACCGCGAGGGCGACGCGCTGATCGCCGATGGCCTCTACGTCGAGCTGCCGCCCTGGGGACAGCACCTGCTGGCGGTCACGACATGACCAGGACCGCGGCGGCCGCGGCCCGGACCATGGTGCTGCCGCTCGGCCGGCTCGCGGCGATCTCGTTGCTGGGCCTGCTGGCCGCGGCGTTCCTCCCGATCGAGCGGCCGCCCGTCTCATCCGCAACGGGTGAGGCGGCGCGATGAGCGCCGGGCGCATGCTGACGGTCATGGCATTGGGTCCGCTGGAACTCATCGTCCTGTCCTTCCCCATGGCCCGGCTCAACGACGGCGTCCGCACGACTCTCGACCGGCTGCACGGCGCCCCCGGGGTCCGGGTGGTCGACGTGCTGGTGGTCCGCACCGACGCCGCCGGCGGCGCCTGCGGCGTGGAGCTCAGCGAGCTCCCCGGGCTGGCCGGCGATCCGCTGGACCTCGCGCGGATGGCCACGGGACTGATCACCGAGACCGACATCGACGAGGTAGGCGAGCTCGTCGACGAACGGACCGATGCGCTCGCCGTCCTCGTCGAGCACCTGTGGGTGAACGACCTAGCCAGCGAGGTGGCGTCGACCGACGGCACCGTCCTCGCGCTCATGCACATCCCGAACGCCCTGGCGGCGGTCGGCGGCCCGTGAAGGGAAGGAAGCCATGATGGACGATCTGCAGGAGATGGGTCCGGTCGACTATCTCTGCCTCGAGTTTCCCCCCGGCAGCCAGCCCGGCCAGGGCCTGCCGCACATCGTGAGCCTGGTGGATCGGGGCATCATCCGGGTCCTCGACCTGAGGTTCCTCCGCAAGAACGCGGACGGCACGGTGAACGAGCTCGTCGGCGAGCAGCTGGACACCGGGCTCGCGCTGTTCCAGGGCGCCGCGTCCGGGATGATCGGCGGCGACGACCTGGAGGAGGCCGCCGCGGTGCTGGAGCCGGGCAGCGCGGCCGCCCTGATCGTGTACGAGAACGTCTGGGCGGCCCCGTTCGCGGTGGCCGTCCGCCGGGCCGGCGGCCGCGTGATCGCGGGCGGCCGGATCCCGGTCCAGTCCCTGCTCGCGGCGCTGGACGCCACCGAGTCCGAGTTCGTGAGGAGCTGAGTGATGGGTCTTCTTCGTGGCATGGCGCGGACCGCGGTGGTGGCGGGAACGGCCACCGCGGTGTCCAACCGGGTGTCCCGCCGGCAGGCCGGACGCTGGCAACGGCAGGCGGATCAGGAAGAGGCGAACGCCTACTACGAGCAGGCGCACCAGCAACAGCAGGCCCCGCCCCCGCCGGCTCCGGCCGCGGCGCCGGCCGGCGACGACATGCAGGCGAAACTGGACGCGCTCAAGCAGCTCGGCGACCTCAAGGCCCAGGGCGTGCTGACCGAGCAGGAGTTCCAGCAGCAGAAGGCCAGGATCCTGGGATCTTGATCCGGGGGTGAGAACGTCGGCCGCCGGTGACAGCGTCACCGGCGGCCGGCGCATGTCCATCCGGACAGCGGGCCTGGCGGCCCGAGCCGCCCGGTGGGCCGGATGGGTCAACCTCGGCCGTGGAACGAGATCATCCAGGGCGCTGTGTTGCGTTTGCGCTGCGTTCTGTGTTGGGGTGTGGGCGGGGACGCATGACAAGTACGACGACGGTCACTCTCTGTAGTTCGTGAGCCAAGGGGCTTCCCACAACGGACCTTGGTGCATCGGCGGCACGAAACGCGGAGCGTGAATGTTCGCCGTCGCCCGGGCGCCGCGAGGACCCGGGCCGCATGTCCGGAGCCGCCGGGGGTTCGACCGCGGGGGTGGTTGGCACGTGAGGGAGTCCGGAAGGATCACAACACAAACCGAGTGGGCCGCCGGCCGGCTGGGGCGCCCGGCGGTCCGACAGCCCTTGGTCCAGCGCCGCCGCCTGGCGGAGATGCTCGACGCCGGGGTGCGCGGGCCGGTGACGCTGGTCTGTGCCGGACCGGGCTGGGGCAAGAGCACGCTGGTCGCCGCATGGGCGGAGCAGCGGGTGACCTCCGGGCCGATCGCGTGGCTGGCCCTCGGGCCACAGCACAACGATCCGCGGGCGTTCTGGCCCGACGTCGTGATGGCGTTGCGCATCGCGGGCGCCCTGCCCGCCGGCAACGATCCGGAACGCCGGGACCTCGATGCCCGGTCCGCCCGCGCGCGGGTGCTCGCCGCCCTCGACGCGCTGCCGACGCCGGTCGTGCTGGTTCTCGACGACTTCCACGAGCTCGACGACGCCCGGGTCATCGGCGGCCTCACCGATCTGCTGCACGACCCGCCGCCGGCGTTGCGGCTGGTGCTGGTGTCCCGCGGCGAGCCGGCCCTGCCGCTGCACCGGATCCGGGCCGGCGGCGACCTCACCGAGATCCGCGCCCGGCACCTGGCGTTCCTCGCGCCCGAGGCCGCCGAGCTGCCGGCCGTGCACCGCCGGCGCCCGCCGGCGGCCGAACTGGCCGGCCTGCTGGAGCGCACCGAGGGCTGGGTGGCCGGGCTGCAGCTGATGGCCGACGGGCCGGCCGAGCACGGCGCGCTCGGCAACGGCGAGGTCCGGGCGGTCTCCGACTATCTGCTGCGCGAGGTCGTCGCGAGGCTGCCGGCCAAGACCCGGCAGTTCATGATCCGCACCAGCGTGCCCGACGAGGTCTGCGGCCCGCTCGCCGACGCGCTCACCGGCGAGTCGCACGGCCGGCGCATCCTGGAGCACCTGGAGAGCCGCAACGTCTTCCTGACCCGGGTCGACGACCGGCCGGGCTGGTTCCGCTATCACCCGCTGCTGCGCGACGCGCTGCGGCACCAGATCGAGCTGGACCTGCCCGGCGCCGAGGCCGAGCTGCACCTGCTCGCGGCGCAGTGGTTCGCCGCCCGGCAGCAGATTTCCGAGGCGCTCCGGCACGCGGCCGATTCGGGCGACTGGGCGTACCTGGGCCGGCTGACCGTCCAGCGAGCCATGGTGCAGGTGCTCTCCGGTGAGCAGCGGTCGCTCGCCGCGATCCTGGTGCGGATCCCGGCCGAGCAGCACGGCGCGACGGTCGAGCTGGCGCTCTGCGGCGCCGCCGTGCGCTACATCAGCGGCGACCGGGCCGGCACCGCCGGTCTGCTGCGGCTGGCCCGCTCGCTCGCGCGGCGGCAGAGCGGCCTGGCCACCTCGACCGACATGACGCTGCGCCTGATGGAGGCCGGCGTCCTGCACTGGCGGGTCGGCGACATGCCGGGGCTGGTCGAGAAGTCCACCGAGACGCTGAAGCTGCTCACCGCCTACCGCCTCGACGAGTTGCCGTCGCTGCTGCACTACCGGGCGGTCGCGCTCAACGAGAAGGGCGCCGGGCTGCTCTGGACGGACAATCCCGACCACGCCGACCGCTACCTCTGGGCGGCCGCCATCGCGGCGCGCGGCGTCGGCTCCACGCTCACCGAGGTCAACGCGCTGTCCCACCTGGCCCTGCTGGCCTTGATGCAGGGCTCGGTACGCGAGGCGTCCGAGCTCGTGACCTCGGCGCTCGACCTCGCCCGGCGCCACGGCTTCGACGGCGCCGCCCAGGTCGCGATCGCGTACCTCGCGTGGGCGCTGATCGAGGTCGGCCGTGACCGGGCGCCGGAGGCGCAGGAGGCGCTGCGGGTGGCGCTGCACGCCGGCGGCGAGGAGCCGGCCGCCGCGCCGGCCCTGCTCGCCGTGCTGGTTCGCGCGCACATGCTGCTGTCCGCGGGCGAGGCGGCCGCCGCCCGGGCGCTGCTGCGGCAGGCCCGTGCGGACGCCCCGGCGACCCTGGTGGCGCCGGTGCTCGACCGCTGGCTGCGGCTCGCCGAGTCGGAGGCCGACCTGCTCCTCGGCGGCGCCCGCGAGGTGGTGGCCCGCTACGACCCGGAACTGCCGCGCGGCATCCTCAGCCCGCACGAGCTGGTCTGCCTGGCCCGGGCGTTGCTGGCGGTGGGTGAGCACGACGCGGCCGAGCGGCTGCTGGCCCGGGTGCGGCAGGGCGCCGACCACGTCGCCGCGGTCACCGCCTGGATCGCCACGGCGTTCGCCGCCGACGCCGAGGGGCACGGCAACCGGTCGATCGACGCGATCTCCCGGGCGGTGGCCATCGCCGAGCGGGAGGGATTCCGGGCGGTGTTCCGGTCGTTCGACCAGCGCCGCCTCGCCGTGCTGCTCGACCGGCGCCGCTGGGTCGAGGAGCACACGGCGAGCGCGGCGGTGATGCCGCCGAGGCCGCCCGGCGACGACGCCCCGCCGCCGTCCGACGTGCTCAGCGAGCGGGAGCGCGACGTGCTGCGCTATCTGCCCACGGTCCTCACGGCCGGGGAGATCGCCGGGAACCTGAACATCTCGATCAACACGGTGAAGGCGCACATGCGCTCGATCTACCGCAAGCTCGGTGCGGCCCGGCGGCGTGAGGCCGTGGTCCGGGCACGCCAGCTGGGCTTGCTCTGATGGGCCTGCTCTGAAGCATCCCTCCGGGATGAAGACCGTTGCTCGCGTACGGCGTTGGCTGTGGTCATGTCCGAGACCTTCGCCATCGGGCGCGCGCCCGCCTAGCCGATGCGCGCCGCCGGGATTCTGCTCGTCGGCTGGGCGGCGCTGGGCCTCACCGTCCTTGTGCTGCCCGGCCTCACCGCCGACAACGGGTGGTCAGTGCTGTTCGCCGCGCTCCTGCTGGGACTGTTCGGCGTGGTCCTGCGGCCGGCGCTCGCCGGGCTGATGGCGACGATCGGCTGGATCGGCGTGCTGGCCGGCTGGCTGCTCGCCCAGGCCGCGCTGGTCTACCTCGCGCTCGCGATCACCCCGGGCGTCCACGTCGACGGTTTCTGGACCGCCTTCTGGGCCTCGTGGATCTACTCGATCCTGATCAGCATCGTGCTCTGGGTGGTCACCGCCGGGCGCACCGAGGCAGTCACCCGGCATCTGCTCTGGGTCAACCGGCGCTTCCGCGGGAAGGTGCCCGAGACCGGCGTGCCGGGCGTGGTCTTCGTGCAGATCGACGGGCTGTCGGCGCCGCTCGCGCGCTGGGCCCTCGACACCGGCAACCTGCCGACGCTGGGGCGGTGGTTGCGGTCGGGGAGTCATTCGCTGACCGAGTGGCACGCGCGGCTGCCGGCGACGACGCCGGCCAGCCAGGCGGGACTTCTGCACGGCGCGAGCGATCAGGTTCCGGCGTTCCGGTGGTACGAGAAGGAGAGCGGCCGCCTGATCGTCACGAACCAGCCCGCCGACGCCGCGGTGGTCGAGACCCGGCTCAGCGACGGCAACGGGCTGCTGGCCGCCGGCGGGGTCAGCGTCAGCAACGTGTTCTCCGGGGACGCCCCGGTCAGCCTGCTCACGATGAGCACGGCACGCGCCGGCCGCGGCCCGGATCGGTATGTGAGCGCCTACCTGCTCGATCCGTTCGGGCTCACCCGGTCGATGGTGCTGACCGTCGGCGAGATCGTGAAGGAGCTGCACCAGGCCCGCCGGCAGCGGCTGCGCCGGGTCGAGCCGCGGATCAGGCGGGAGCCGTCGTACGTGCTGCTGCGCGGGGTCACCAACGTGCTGCTGCGCCACCTCAACCTGACGATCCTCGCCGAGCACCTGATGCGCGGGACGCCCGCGATCTACTGCGACTTCGTCGACTACGACGAGATCGCCCACCACGCCGGCCCGGCCCGGCCCGAGGCGCTCGCCGCCCTGGAGGGCATCGACGGGGTCCTCGCCAACCTCGAAGAGGTCGCGGCGGCCGCGCCCCGGCCGTACCACTTCGTGGTGGTGTCGGACCACGGCCAGAGCCAGGGCGCCACCTTCCGGCAGCGCTACGGCGCCGGACTGGAGGATCTCGTGCGCGGCGACGTCGCCCTGGCCACCGACGACGAGCAGGAGGGACGGGCGGCGACGCTGAAGGCCAGCCTCCTGCCGTCATCGGGCGCCGACGCCCCGCGCCCGGTCGCCGACGAGCCCGAGTTCGTGGTGGTCGCCTCCGGGAACCTCGGGCTGGTGTACCTCGCCCGGCAGCCGGGGCGGCTGTCCCTCGAAGAGATCGAGAAGCACGCGCCGGGGCTGGTCGACCGGCTCGCCGGGCACCCCGGCATCGGGTGGGTCATGGTGCGGACGGAGGACGGCCCGCTGGTGCTCGGCGGCGCCGGCCGGCGGTTGCTCCGCGACGACACGGTGACCGGCACGGATCCGCTCGACGGCTTCGGCCCGTACGCCGCCGGCGACCTGCGCCGGCACGATCGGCTCAGCCACGCGCCCGACATCCTGGTGAACAGCCTGCACGACCCGGCGACCGGCGAGGTGGCCGCGTTCGAGGAGCTGGTCGGCTGCCACGGCGGGCTCGGCGGCTGGCAGAACCGCCCGCTGCTGATCCACCCCTCGTCGCTGACGGTCGATCGCCGGCTGGACAGTGCCGACGACGTACACAAGCTCTTGAAGTCCTGGTTGAAGTCCTTGCATTGAGGAGAACCCGATGTGCCGATGGCTGGCGTATTCCGGAACGCCCATCCTGCTCGACGAACTGCTCTACAAGCCGCGATACTCGCTCATCGACCAGAGCATGCACTCCCGGCTCGGCGTCGAGACCACCAACGGCGACGGCGTCGGCGTCGGCTGGTACGAACCCTCCGACCAGCCCGTCCCCGCCCTGTTCCGCGGTACCGGCCCGGCCTGGGGCGACGTCAACCTGCGCGAGCTCGCCCGGGTGACCCGCTCCGGGCTGTTCCTCGCGCACATCCGCGCCAGCACCGGCACCCCCGTGCAGCAGACCAACTGCCACCCCTTCCGGTACGGCCGCTGGCTGTGGTGCCACAACGGGGCCATCCACGACTTCCGTGAGCTGCGCCGCGACCTGATGCTGGCGATCGACCCCGACCTGTTCCCGAGCGTCGCCGGCTCCACCGACTCGGAGGTCATGTTCTACCTGGCGCTGACCTTCGGCCTGCGCGACGATCCGCTGCGCGCCGTCGAGCGGATGGCCGGCTTCGTCGAGCAGGTCGCCCGCGCGCACGGCGTGGCCAGCCCGCTGCAGATGACGGTGGGCGCCACCGACGGCGACCGGGTCTGGGCCTTCCGCTACTCCAGCGAGGGCAAGAGCCGCACGTTGTCCTTCAGCACCGCGCTGACCGCGTTACGCGCGCTGCACCCCGACATGGAGCTGCTGCGCGGGCTCTCCGAGGAGACCCGGCTCGTCGTCTCCGAGCCCCTCGGCGAGCTGGCGGGCGCCTGGAACGAGGTGCCCGAGTCGAGTTACGGCGTCGTCCAGAAGGGCGACGACGAGCTCGGCGCGTTCACCCCGCGCTGACCCCGGCACGGCTGACTCCGGCACGGCTCACGGGCAGGGGCCGCCGGCGCAGACGTCGACGACCTTGCCGGTGAGCAGGAACGTCGCCTTCTGGAGCTGGGCCGAGGGCTGGGCGCGGGGGAACTCGTGCGGGTCGGTGCCGTACTGCGGGCCCACCGGTGCGAGGTTGGTGGGCGGCGGCGCGGACGCCTGGCCGCTGTTCCACAGCACGAGCGCCGAGCCCCGGTACGGGTAGTGGGGGATCGGCTTGATGCCCCAGAACGGGACCACCTCGTCGGACCAGCCGGGGGCCAGCGCCGGCCGGTGGATGCGGGCGCCGATGGTGCGCGCCTCGACCTGCGCGGCGGCCGGGGAGACCTGGTGATCGCCGAACGCCACGTGCATCAGGATCTGGTGCCGCGGCGTGCCGGGCAGCGGATCGCCGGTCAGGTGCTGGGCGTAGCCGTTCGCCTCGCCGCGGTCCCACAGCATCTGGATCAGCGCGAGGATCAGCTGCTGGTCCTTCTTGCCGGGATAGGCCTGATCCATGAGCTGCTGGAACGGCGCGAAGTCGACGCTGCGCTGCAGCAGGGTGCTGTAGTTCATCGCGGGCACGCCGAGCACCGAGCGGGTCCAGTCCTGGGCGATGGCGGTGAGCGCGCCGCCGTTGATGCCGCCCTGGCTGTTGCCGTCGTAGTGCAGGCCGCCGGCCCGGTCGAGCAGGCTGCGGCCCCTCGCGTCGCGGAAGGCGGGGCTCGAGGCGAAGCCGCCGGGCGCGGTCATCGCCCGGCCCAGGAACAGGAAGTTGAGGAAGCTCTGCTGCAGCCGGTCGGGCACGGCCGGGAACTGGCTCAGGTCGCTCCAGACCCCGGCGACGAACGGGATGTCGCCGTTGGACAGCCCGATCCAGCTCGTCGCGCAGAACATGAAATCGTACGTCTGCGACATGTCCTTGACGTTGCCCGCGTTGATCTCGGTGGGCGCGCCGAGGAGCCCGTGCCCGTAGAGCGAGAGGTGAGCCGGCCGGGCCGCGGTCGCCGAGCGCGGGATGTTGCAGACGAAGTCGGAAGCCAGATCGGATCCGGCCGCGGTGGGCAGGTCGCCGGCCCGCCCATAGTGCAGCCGGGAGCCGGGCCCGCCGTCGCCGGTGAGGTAGCTCGGCACGGCGACCGTGCCGCGCACCTGGCGGGCGATGCGGGCGTCCTGCTCGGGGGTGTAATCGGTGACCTGGGTGACGGTGAACGCGGGCGCGCGCCGGCCGAGCTTGGCGAACGCGTCGTCGCGCATGCGCAGCACCCGGGCGGTGAGCCCGCGCTCGCTGGCGACCGTGAAGTCCCACGCCAGATACAGATCGTGGCGCAGGCCGGGCGGCAGGTGCGGCGTGGTCGCGTGCCGGGGCGCGCGGATCAGGGCGCCGGAGTGGGTGCGCATGCCGCGCAGGACGACGAGGTATCGGGTGGCCTCGCGCAGGGCCACCGCGGGCCGGATGATGAGCAGTTGCTCGCCGGGAACCCCGTGGGCGTCGAGCTCGGCCCAATAGGGCACGCGTTTTCCCGTACGCGTGTCGATGAGCGCGATGGGCGCGCCGGGCGCGAGCGATCGTCCGATGTCGGTGACCGGTGCGATGCCGGTGACCACCGGATCGAGGCCCGGCACCTCGGCGAGGATCGGCGTGCCGGGGCTGAAGCCGTCCTGCCGGTTCCACTCGGCGGGGTCGATGTGCTTGCCGGCCACGTTCGCCGGCAGCGCGCCGGCGGCGAAATGCACCCGCAGGCCGGTCGGGCTGGTCCGGTCGCGGACGGTGAACCGGTTGCTGGGGAACGGGAGCAGGCCCGGCGCCGGCGGGTGGGCGGCGGCGACGCCCGGCGGCGCCAGCAGCGACAGCACGACGACGACCAGGGGCAGGAGCCGGCGCTTCATGGGCACACTCCGTTGTAGACCCTTCGGTGGTGATCCCTGTCTACGCCGCCCGGGCGGCCCGGGCAATCGTCCTTATCGCCGGATGACCACGGTGCGCGCGACCAGGTCGTGGATCGCCCGGTGCCGCCGGTCGACCAGCAGCCACAGCGAGCCGATCGGGAAGTACGCCAGCAGCACGGCCCGCACCAGCGCCGACCACCAGCGCACCCGGTCGCGGGAGCTGCCGACCACCCGCACCCCGACCACGGCCATGCCGGGGGTGCGGCCGGTCAGGCCCCAGAACACCGTGCAGTAGAGGGCGAACACGACCGGCAGCCCGACCAGGTAGGTCGTCGTGAGCGTGCGGGCCAGGTCGCGGGCGTCGCTGCCGACGACCGACGCGACCAGGTAGATCCCGGCGGCGGCTCCGGTCGAGGCGATGGCGACGATCAGACAGTCGGCGACGTACGCGATGGTCCGGCTCACCACGCCCGCGAAGCCGGCCACGGACAGGACCGGCTTCGCGGAGATCGTGGCGCTCATCGGGGTCTCCCTGTGCGACGGATCGGGGTCAGTGCAGAAGGATCTTCAGGAAGATCATGACGCCGCCGAACGCGCCCGCGACCAGCGTGGACACCACCCGCTCGCCCGGGTGCAGGCGAGCGCCCATCCGCCATCCGGCCAGGCCGAGCAGCAGCGTGCTGGTGATCAGCGCGAACAGGATCGCCAGGTTCATCCCCGCGCCGGCCGCCCGCGCCAGCAGCAGCACGAGCAGGGGCACCAGCGACGCGCTCATGATCTCCCAGCCGGTGGTGAGCTGCTCGCGCACGGCGCGCCAGCCGGGCCGGTGTCCCTCGTGGATCCGTTCGGCGACGATCCGGGCGTACCGCTCGGCCAGCCAGTAGATGATCAGGGTGACCAGGACGATGAGGTCGAGCTTGTAGGCGGTCTCGGCGTGCGCCGTCACCAGCACGGCCGAGCTGACGATGACGCCGTAGATCCCGGCCGCGGTTCCCTCGGCGGTCTTGTGGGTCAGCCGGATCCGCAGCGACACGTCAGCCGCGCTCCGAGCGGCGCAGCAACTTGGCCTCCGCGCCGTGCACGGCCAGCGCATAGATGGCGATCAGGTCCAGGCCGATCGCGATGATCGACCAGATCGGGTACGCGGCCAGGAAGGTCAGATTGATCAGCGCGTGCAGGAACACGATGATCAGCGAGAGCAACCGGGCCCAGAGATATCCGAACATCACGGCGTACCCGGCGCCGATGAGCAGCACCCCGAACGCGATCAGCGTCCAGCCCCAGACCGAGTAGCTCACGTCGAGGGCCAGGGCCTCGGCCGCGACCAGGTAGAAGTCGTCGTCGAGAAGCGCCACCAGGCCCTGGATCACGCTGATCAGGCCACTGACGATCATGACGATGCCGAGGAACAGGATCCAGCCGATCCACTTGGTGAGGCCTCCGCGCCGAGCGGCGTGCTGCGACATCAGCGGTATCCCGTCTGTGGTGGAGGTGGTGGCGGAGTCGTGCCGGCGCCGCGCCGCATCACGCCCGGCCGCAGCGCGCTCTTCGCGACGCCGGCGACGAGCGTGCCGATCGCCACGCCGAGCACCAGGTTGAGGCCGGCGGTGTACCAGCGCGAGCCCTGGTCCTCGGTGGTGACGAACGGCGCCAGCATCGCGGCCACGGTGGCCAGCCCCACCACCCAGCCGAAGAAGCGCATCGGCTTCGGCGTGGTGAGGATGAGCAGCTGGATCAGGCCGGTGGCGAGCAGGGCGGCGACGGCGGCGCCGAGCGCGTACCAGCCGGTGGAGGCGTCGCCCCAGACGCCCTCGCCCTTGGGGGCGAGCACCTCGACGTCGAAGACGCCGCGGCCGAACATGATGCCGACGACCGCGATCAGCGCGGCCACCACCGCGGTGGCGGCGCCGCCGGCCCAGAGGCGGCCGGAGCTCAGCACGGGCTGCGGCGGTGTCGGCGGTCGATAGACGTTGGTCATTGACGTCCTCCTCGAGAACTGCCCGAGTCGCTCCCGAGTATCGCCAGCGAGCCGCGCGGCGTACCTCATCCGGCGAGGGTGACGCGGTACGCCTGCGCCGCGGGCGACGCTGATCGGGTGACAGATCACGAGAAGGCGCCGACCGGCTGGATCGCCTGGGTCCTGTTCGGCGGCCTAATGCTGGTGCTCCTGGGCGGCGCCCACCTGACCGTCGGGTCGCTGGCCCTGGTCCGGCCCGAGGCGCTGGAGGGCTCCCGGTCCGACCTGCTGCTCGGCGTCGGGCTGACCACCCTCGGGTGGATCCACGTCGTCCTCGGCGTGGTCCTCATGGTCGCCGGCGGCGGGCTCATGCTCGGTCAGGTCTGGGCCCGCGGCATCGCGATCGTCCTGGCCTGCGCCGCCCTCCTGATCAATTTCGCGTTCGCCGGCGCCTACCCGATCTGGTCGGTCGCCGCGATCGGCCTGGCCGCCGTGGTCCTGTACGCCCTGGTGGCGCACGGCGCCGAGCTGACGCGCGCGTACCGCCACTGACAGCGCCCGCAGTCCCGCCTCGCCGCGGATCACCCGGCCCAGCAGGCTCCGGTCGGTGGCGAGCACCTGACCGATCACGGCCGCGCCGAGCAGGCAGAACGAGATGACGTACAGCCATCCGATGTAGGTGAACGCCAGCCCGATCGTGCCGTAGTGCTGATCGCTGGAGCGCAGCGCCCGGGGCATGTAGATCTGCCCGGCCGGCCGCACGGCCAGCATGACCAGCCCGAACACCAGCCCGCCCGGCACCAGCCGGCGGGCCGGGACGGCGCCGCCGAGCAGCATCGCCGGCACCAGGACGGTGATCAGGACATCGGCCAGGAACAGCGCGGCGCTGTCGGTGATCCAGGCCAGCGGCAGGTGGCCGGCGACCGCGCCGATGGCCCGGCTGATCAGGACGAACGCGCTCAGCAGCAGCACCACCAGGAGCCAGCGCCCGGCCGCGCCGACCCCGGACCGCACCTTGCCGACGTCCCAGACCGACGCGTACGCCCGGACCATGGCGCGGGCCAGCGAGGTGGCGGACACGAGCACGATCAGGATGCTCAGCAGGCTGAACGTGCCGAACCCGCGCTCGTCGAGGGCGTCGGTCAGCAGCCGCCGCGACGACTCGGGCAGGTCCAGCGCTTCGGCGAACTCGTCCGAGTGGCCGGCCCCGAGCGCGGTGGCGAAGACGATCAACAGGGGGAAGATCGACGTGAACGCCTGCGCCGCCAGGGTCATGGCCCGGTCGAAGATCTGGATCCGGACCAGCCCGGCGGCGCAGTCGAGCAGGATCCGGCCGAACCACGAGGCCAGCACGAGCGCGGCTCGCGGGCGTAGCCACCCGGGCAGGGCGGCCAGCCCGCGGTCCGCGTCCATCTCAGATCAGGCCGAGCGAGCGTGCCCGCCGCACGGCCTCGTTGCGCCGCGACGCCGACAGCTTGCGCAGGATGCTGCGCACGTGGGTCTTGACGGTGTTGACCGAGACGTACAGCGAAGCGGCGATCTCCTCGGTGGGCAGCATCGCCGCCATGCCCTCGAGCACCTCCATCTCGCGCTTGCTGAGCGCCTCGAAGACCAGCACGGTCGCGGCCGCCGCCGGCGCGGCGTGCGCCGCGCCCTGGAGCTGTTTGTACTGGGTGGCGAGCTCGTCGTCGTCGCGCAGCACCCGGCGCAGGTCGGCCCAGACCTGCTGGACCGCCCGGCGCTGGGACTCGGGCGCGGCGGCCCGCAGCGCCTGACGCAGCGCGCCGCGCGCCTGCTCGGCCTCGCCGCGACGGGCCGCCACCGAGGCGAGGACCAGCCAGGCCTCCAAGCTCACCGGGCCGGCCGCCCCGGCCGCCCCGGCCACCGGCTCGACCAGCCGCCACGCCTGCTCCGTCTCGCCGGCCGCGGCCAGCGCCGCTGCCCGCACCACGGTGGCGTCCTCGGCGTCCGGCTCGGGCAGCTCGCCGAGCGCCTCGATGGCCTGGTCCGGCCGGTTCATGGTGACCAGCAGCCGGGCCCGGGTGAGCGCGAGCTGCCGGGTGAGCCAGGACGGCGCGGCCTGCCCGCCGGGCACGTGTCCGGCGTCGGCGAGCGCGGTGAGCGCGCCGCGGAGTTCGCCACGCGCCTGCAGCCGGCGAGAGCGGATCAGCGCGAACGCGGCGTGGATCATGCCGTCGGCCGGGCGGATCCGGCGCGGGTCGGCGGCCCGCAGGTGCCGGCCGGCGGTGTCGATGTCGTAGCGCTCCATCGCCACCCACGCGAGCGCCAGCTCGGCCCCGACCGGTCGCGACGCGCCGACTCCCATTCGGTCGGCCAGCTCCGTCGCCTGGTCGGCGAGCTTCTCGGCGTGCCGCAGCCGCCCCCGGTACGCCTCGATCAGAGCCAGATGAGCCAGCGCGCCGACACGGATGCCGTCGCAGGTGCCCGGCGCCGAGGTGACCACCTGGGTGAGGGTGATCGCGGCCGCGTCCACGGCCCCGATCCGGCTCTGCGCGTCGCCGCGGGTGGCGAGCACCAGGACCCGCAGCTCGTCGTCGCGCTCTCGCCGGCCGGGCGGCGTCCGGCCGAGCAGCTCCTCGGCCGCCGAGGCGGCGTGCAGCACGGCGTCCGTGTCGTCGTGCTGGCGGGCCAGCATGGCGTCGGTGAGCAGGTGGGCAAGGGCCAGCGCGGGGCTGTAGCCCGACGGCTTGCTGATCATCAGCTCTTCGGCCCGCGCCAGCTGCGCCGCGCTGGTCTCGCAGTCGCGTACGTCGAGAGCCAGCGCCGCCGCGATGACCGCTCCCTCGGGGCTCTCCAGGTCGCCGGGCATCCCGGACAGCAGGAGACCCAGCCGGCTCTGCCGCCCGTCGATCAGCAGCCGGCCGATCGCGTACTCCTCGATCACGGTCGACGCCGCGAGCGTCCAGTCGCCGGCCGTCGCGGCGTGGCCGACCGCCTCGATGAGCTGGCCGGAGGCGGCGAACCACGCGGCGGCCCGGCGGTGCAGCTCCGGGATCCGTTCCGGCGCCTCCCGGGCGAGCTGAGCCTGTAGCAGCTCCGCGAACAGCCGGTGACACCGGTACGCGTTGTCGCCGGCCGGCTGGACGAACGCGTTCTGCCGGCAGAGCACGGTCAGCAGCTGTCGCGAGTCGGCGCGCCCGGTGACGGCCGCGGCGAGCTCCGGGGTGAAAGTGTCGAGGACGCTGGTCTCCAGCAGGAACGTGCGCACGTGCTCGGGCTGGATGCGCAGCACCTCGTCCACGAAGTACTCGGCGATGGTGGCCTCGTTGCCGGTGATCGTGGCGACCAGGCTCTCCGCGTCGCCGGAGTCCTCGAGCGCCATGGCGAACAGGCGCAGCCCGGCGGCCCAGCCCTCGGTGTGCTGCAGCAGCTGATCCATCGCGTCCGGGCTCAGCGGCACCCGGTGCAGGCCGAGCAGCTCGGCGGCCTCGTCGGCGGTGAACGCCAGGTCCTCGCTGCGCACCTCCTCGAGCCGGCCGGCCAGCCGGTAGCGGTGCAGGGGGAGCGGGGGATCCCAGCGGCCGACCAGCACCAGCCGCAGCATCCGGCCGGCGTGCCGCAGCACGAACTCCAGGTCGGTGGCCCAGGCCTGGCCGCTCAGATTGGCGACGCCGTCCAGGACCAGCACGACGGGTTCGGCGCGCTCGGCCAGCGCGGCGGCCAGCCGCACCAGGAAGGAGCGGTCCGCGCCGGCGTGCAGCGACGGCGCGAGTTCCACGCCGGCGCGGCGCAGGGCCTCGAGGACGTACGCCCAGAACAGGCCGCTCTGGTTGTCCTCCTCCTCGAGCGTGATCCAGCCGATCGGATATCCGGGCGTGCCCTCGGCCGCCCAGGAGGCGACGAGCTGGGTCTTGCCGGCGCCGGCGGGGCCGACGACGAGCGTGACCGGCTCGCGGACGCCGCGGGCGAGGCGCTCGGTGAGCCGGGGACGGGCCACCAGGAAGGCGGGTGGCTCGGGCACGGCGAACTTCGATTGCAGCAACGGATCGCCGCCGGTGGCCGGGGCCGCCGCCGGGATGGAGATCGGTGCCGGGACGACGAGCTCAGATGTCACGATGCTCCCTCCGCAGGCACAGCGTCGGAATGACTGGATCATCGTTGACCGCGGGTGACGAGTCCCGCATCGTCCGAAACGGATTAAGCGCTCAGTGACCCTCTCACTACGCGAAGCCAAACTCTCCTGGTCGCGTTGACATATCTCTATTTGTGTGTACTCACCACTCCCGCCGTCGCATGGGCCAGGAAGTCGACGAACCCCTCCGGCGATCCGGTCCGGGCCCAGGCCTTCCGTTGCCGGTCGGCGCCCGTCCCCTCGTGCCGCAGCCGCTCCAGGTTCTGATGGACTTCCTCGGCCTCTCCCCAGGCGGCGAGGGCCGGGGCCACCTTCGCCATCAGGCGGGCGACCGCGCCCGCGGCGACCGGCGCCGTCCCGGCGTGCGTCCGGCCGCGGCGGATCCGCACCTGCCCGTGCGCGGCCGTCAGCAGGTGCGCGTCGACGACCCCGGTGGGGACCCGTGGGGTGGCGATGTTGTGCCGCGCGTCCTCGATCAGCGTGGCGACCAGGGCGCGCACCACGGCGGCGAAGAGGACGGTGTCGTCGACGCTGAGGCAGGCGTCGGCGACCCGGACCTCGACCGTCGGGTAGCGCTCGGAGAGCCGGGCCAGGAAGAAGACGGCGCCCGCGTCGTACGCCGCGCCGGCGCCCACCAGCGAGCTCACCACCCGGTCGTACCGGGCCGCCCCGGCCCACGCCCCGGGCGGCCGGAACGTCGGCCAGCGTTGCTGCAGGTGGTAGCGGTAGCTCGCCCAGCCGGTGTCCCGATCGCCGGCGAACGGCGAGTTCACGGTGAGCGCCAGCAGCGCCGGCAGCCACGGCCGGATCCGGGCGAGCACCTCGACGGCGAGGTCCCGGTCCGGCACGCCGATGTGCACCTGACACGCGCAGGAGCTGCCGGCCACGACCGCGCCCGGGAAGCGCCCGGCGATCTCGCGGAACCGGGTCTCGTCGGTCACCGCGCCCAGCGGCCCGGCGGCGAACGGCGGCGCCCCCACCGCGACCAGGTTCGCGCCGGCCCGGCGGGCGGCGTCGCTCGCCCGCAGCCGCAGCTGGGTCAGCTCCCGGCGGAGCTGGTCGAGCCGGGTGCAGACCGCGGTGGTGGTTTCCAGTTGATAGGCGAGAAACTCCGGTTTGATCTGATCGCCGGCCCGCGCCAGGCGGGCCACGTACGGCGCCGACGGCACCACCGCGCCGTCCGCGCCCAGCAGCAGGAACTCCTCTTCGACCCCGATCGTGAACATTGCGTCCCCATCGCTCGCCGCGTCACCGTGCCAGCAGCTTGCGATCGCACAACCGATGGCTGCCTCATCCGCGGAGAGTGATTCGATCTTCGAAGTGCCTGCGTACGGCGGGTCAGGCGTCGCGCCGTAGCACGCGCGTGGTGATCCGGTCGACCGCATCGTCGCCGGCCGCCGCGCCGCTGCGGATCCGGCCGACCAGTTCGTCCACCATGGTGTCCCGCTGGCCGCGCACCAGCGACTGGATCCGGTCCGGCTCCTTCTCCAGCAGCGCCAGGACGTCGTCGAGGATGTCCCGCACCAGCGGCCGCAGGATCCGCTCGACCTGGGCGTCGACCAGCCGGTTCACGACCGCCGAGGTGGCGACCGCGGTCATCGCCGCGTCCAGGGCCGCGGCCGCCCGCCGCTGGGCGCGCTCCCGCTCGGCCGCGCCGCGCCCGGCCATCTCGTCCAGCCGCCGTTGCACGGAGGTGGCGGTGCCGGCGAACGGCCGGGTGACCGAGAACCGCACGCCGGCGACCACCAGCTCGGCGGCGTCCTCGGCCTGATAGGCGGCGCCCACCAGCACGTCGCGCATCCGTGCCCCTTGCACCAGGATGAAGTTCATCGCGCACCCTTTCGTCGGTCCCGGTCAGCCTCCCGCCCGGGCCGCCACGCCTGCCTCATCCGGCCGGGGTGACGTGCCACGGGGAGGGCGGGACCGCCCTCCCCGTGCGACCGCCGCGGCGATCAGGCCGCGACGTCCGCGGTCTTCAAATCGTCGATCACCTGCTGGAAGTCCTCCGCCTCGTCCGGGCAGTAGACCTTGATGATCAGCGCGACGCCCCGGAGAACCCGGTTGTCCGCGATGATCGGCCGCTGGCCCGGACCCGCCGCGCCGTTGGTCAGCTGCCCGTACAGGATGCTCTTGACCAGCGCGTTGGCCGGCGCCGCGCAGACCGCGCCGCCGTCGTCGCCGAGCACGTTGTAGATCTGCTGGGCGTCCGGCACCGGCAGCCCGGCCGCGGCCAGCTCCTGGCTGAGCTGGGCGGCCTTGTCGACGGCCGCCTGGTTCTTCTTGTTGGAGTCGAAAATGGACACGGCCACGATCATGAAGCCCAGGAAGATCAGGCCGAGGACGATCCAGGTGACCTTCCGCTCGCGTTCCGCGCTCATCATGACTGCGCCACCTCCGCCTCATCCGCGCCCGCGGTCTTCCACGAGGGCTTGCGGGCCCGGTAGAACAGGAACGGCACGAGCAGGCCCAGGCCGAGCGCGCCGCCCGCCACGATCAGGACGTACACCAGCGGGTTGCCGTTGCCGAACTGCGACGGCGGGACGAACCCGATCAGCAGGGCGGCCAGCGACGCCGCGAAGCCGACGCCGCAGAGCCCGACCAGCATCGGCGCCCGGTAGCCGCGCGGGTGGTCCGGCTGGCTGCGCCGCAGCCGCACCGCGGCCACGAACATAAGCAGGTAGACGATCAGGTACACCTGCGTGGTGATCACCGAGAAGATCCAGTACACGCTGGAGACATCCGGGATGAGCGCGTAGCCCAGCGCGATCACGGTCGTGACCAGACCCTGGGTGACCAGGATGTTCTGTTGCACGCCGTGCTTGTTGAGCCGCTGCAGGAACGGCGGCAGGTAGCCCTCCTGGCGCGAGATCAGCAGCAGGCCCTTGGACGGGCCGGCCAGCCAGGTGAGCATGCCGCCCAGCGATGCCGCCACCAGCATGATGCCCACGATCGGGGTCAGCCAGGACGAGTTGAACTGCGCGAACATCGCGTCGAAGGCCTGCATGACGCCCGCGGTCAGCGACAGCTGGTCGGCCGGGACCACCCAGCTGATGGCCAGCGCCGGCAGGATGAAGATGACCAGCACCAGGCCCATGGCCAGGAACATCGACTTCGGGAACTCCTTGGCCGGGTTCTTGAGCGAGCCGACGTGCACGGCGTTCATCTCCATGCCGGAGTACGACAGGAAGTTGTTGACGATCAGCACCAGGCTGGACAGGCCCGCCCAGGCCGGCAGGAGGTGCCCGGCGTCCATCGGCGCGGCCGACTCGTTGCCCTGGCCGAGGAAGACGGTGCCCAGCACGACCAGCACGACGCCCGGAATCAGCGTCCCGATGATCAGGCCGCCGCTGGCGAGCCCGGCCACCGATCCGGTGCCCCGCGACGACACCCAGACGCCGGCCCAGTAGCAGACCATGATCACGATGGCGGTCCAGAGGCCGTTCGCCGCCAGCTCCGGGTTGATCACGTAGGCCAGCGTGCTGGCGACGAACCCCAGCAGGCTGGGGTAATAGAAGATCGTCATGGCGAACTGGCACCAGACCGCGAGGAAGCCCATCGGCTTCGACAGACCCTGGCTCACCCAGTTGTAGACGCCGCCCGTCCAGCCCGAGGCCAGCTCGGCCGAGACCAGCGAGGTCGGCAGCAGGAACACGATCGCCGGCACGATGTACAGGAAGATGCACGCCAGGCCGTAGACGGCCATGGTGGGCGCGGCGCGCAGGCTCGCCACCGAGCTGGTGGTCATCAGGGCCAGCGCGATCCACGAGATGTAGTGGATGGCTTTGGGTTTCGCGGCTGCGGATGGTGCCCCCGCCGCGGCTGGTGCCCGTCTCGCGGGCACGTCCATGGCGCTCACGCTGGATCCTTTCTGGTAGGGGTCCAGCGAAATCATCAGCGGCCATCGAAGCGGGCAACCTCATCCGCAGCGGGCTAAACGTTAGGCTCCCGGCCAATGATCTTCGAAATCACGCCCGGCGCCGCCTCGTCACCGGTGATCCTGCACGTGCCGCACGCCGCCCGCGCCATCACCCCGGCCGCCCGCGAGAGCCTGGTGGTCGACGATGCGATGTTGTCGGAGGAACTCGACAACCTCACCGACGCCCACACCGACCTCCTGGCCCGCCGGGCGGCGGGTCTCGCGGAGGTGCCACCCTGGATCTTCGAATATCGATGGTCGCGGCTGGTCGTGGATCCGGAAAGGTTTCCCGACGAACGCGAGGAAATGCGGGCGGTGGGCATGGGCGCCGTCTATACGCACGGCTTTGCGGGCCGCAAGCTGCGGGACGATGATTGGGTACGGGATCGGGCCCTTCTCCAAACACATTTTCGTCCGTACTCGGAAGCTTTCGCGGCGCTGGTTGCCGACCGGTGCGCCATCGCCGGCCGCTGCGTCATCGTGGACGTCCACTCCTATCCGACGGTGCGTCTCCCGTACGAGATGCATGGTCTCGGCCCGCGGCCACCGGTATGCCTGGGCACGGACCCGGAGCACACGCCCGGCTGGCTGCTTTCCGCCGCGCAGGCCGCCTTTCCGTCGTTCGCCCTGGACACGCCGTTCGCCGGCACTTATGTGCCGCTCGCTTTCCACGGCCGCGACCGGCGCGTCTCGTCCCTGATGATCGAGATCCGCCGCGACGGCTACATGACCGAGCCCGGCGGCCCTTTCCACGAGGGCCTGGACTCGCTGGCGGCCGCGCTGGCCCGCCTGATCAACGCGGTTTCCTGACCGCGCCGGAAAGTTTCGTCCCACGATTTCCGCCGCTCGCCCGCCTGTTCAACGCAGTTTCGTGGCCGGCGGGCCGGAAAGTTTCGGCCACGTTTTCGCGTCGGCCGATCAGCGCTGCCGGTGACCGGCGGCCTCGTCCACGATCCGCGCCGGCTCAGCCGATCAGCGCTGTTTCGTCACCAGCGGCAGGAAAACTTCGTCCACAATTTCCGCGATCGCCTGCTCGGACGCCGGTCGCAACGTCATCAACAGCTCGTGCCGCAGCAGGTCGCCGGGCACCGCCCGGACCCGTGGCGTCAGCCGTTCCGGGTCGACGTCGCCCCGCTCGATCGCCCGTTCCAGCACCCGGTCGAACCCGAACGGCCGCTGCCGCGCGGCCAGAAACTGCGCCCGCAACTCGGCCGGCGTGCTCCCCGTCTCGGCGAAGAACTCGCCCATCTGCACGCTGAACAGCGTGATCAACGCCGACCGCCGCCCCGACACGTCGCGCAACACGGCGATCAGATCGTCCCGGAACGACCCGGTGTCCGGCACCTCGGCGATCTCCTCGTACCGGCTGAAGTGCTGAATCGCCGCGATCGCGAGATCGGCCCGCTGCGCCCACCGCCGATAGATCACCGGCCGGCTCGTCCCGGCGCGGGCGGCCACCCCCTCGATCGTGAACCGCGCGTACCCCACGTCGGTGAGCTCCTGCCAGGCGGCTTCGAGCAGCGCCTCCTCGAGCGCAGCCCCCCGCCGCCGCGTCTCGCCGGCCATCAGCGCCCCGCCCCTAGATGCATCCTCGTATCTTATGCGCATGGCCGAGGCGGCGGCTCGATGTCGGTGGTGGCGGGTGCGTGGACGGGCCGCGGCGGTGGCCGGTGGCGAGGCCGCGGTGACGCGTCGGGCGGCGGCAAGTGCGCGTCGGCGCTGCTGGCGGCGGGCGGCGTGGCGCGGTGGCGGCGGCGAGCGGCGTGGTGCGGCGTGGTGCGGTGGCCGGCGGGCGACGACGTCAGCGGCGCGGC
>NZ_JBHTBJ010000040.1:0-60651 GCF_042664765.1 Paractinoplanes rhizophilus
TGGTCATAGCGGAGGGGAAACGCCCGGTCTCATTCCGAACCCGGAAGCTAAGCCCTCCAGCGCCGATGGTACTGCACTCGGGAGGGTGTGGGAGAGTAGGACACCGCCGGACTCAACGTGGAAAAAGGCCCGCCCTGGGAAACCAGGGCGGGCCTTTCGCATTTCTGGAAGCCGAACAAAAAGCCGAACAAAGGAGCTCAGCGGGACTCGGCCGCCTCGCGGAGCTGCCGGAGAAGCGGGGCCGCCTCGGACTCGGGGCGATTGTTGAACATGGCCAGCGCGAGGCTGCCGTGGTCGGCCCAGCCGCACACCGTCAGCTCGCCGGTGTCCGCCTTCGTGGTTCCGCACTTCATCGTGCCGCCCAGCTTGCCGGCGTCGACCTCGTGCATACCGGTCACGGCGCCCTGGTTGTCGTCGATCAGATCGAAGGCGGCGTCCAGGTCGTTCTCCGGTGTCCAGAACAGCGTGGTGCCGCCGAAGAGCAGCACGTCCTTGCCCTGGCCGGCGGTGTCGGTGTAGACGGCGCCGATCGTCTTGTCCATGTCGATCTCGGCGGCCACCGCGGTCTGCAGGTAGTCGGCGGTGTTCTTCGCCTCCTCCGACTCGTCCAGGCGCAGGCTGCCCACCTGGGCCGGCGGGGTCAGCGTGGCGTCCTTCTGGGCGGCGATCTGCCAGCCGGTATAGGCCAGCGCGCCCCCGCCCGCCACGGCCACCGCCAGCAGACCCGACAGCAGGACCACCCGGACCCGAGAGCGTGGACGCGGCTGCTCCTCGGGCGGGTGGGGAGTCAGGTCGATCGAGCCGATGTCGATCGGGGCGTTGTCGGGCGGAGCGTCGGACATTGCGCGAGCCTAGCAATGGTTATCCACAGGGGGAGGTGCGAATTCGGGGTTCGGGCCGCGGCTCCGTAGACTTGGCGGGTGACCGACACGACCCAGACCCGCACCCCCGACAGCCGGCCCACCGGTGGCCTCTCCGCCCAGTATCAGCCGGGCGAGGTAGAGCAGCGGCGGTATGAGGCGTGGGTGTCGGCGGGCTATTTCACGGCCGACCCGGCCAGCGACAAGCCGGCGTTCTCCATCGTCATTCCGCCGCCCAACGTGACCGGGTCGCTGCATGTCGGGCACGCGCTCGACCACACGATTCAGGACACGCTGTCGCGGCTCAAGCGCATGCAAGGCTACGAGGTGCTCTGGCTGCCGGGCATGGACCACGCCGGCATCGCCACGCAGAACGTCGTGGAGCGTCAGCTCGCCTCGCAGCAGCTGTCCCGGCACGACCTCGGCCGCGAGAAGTTCGTGGCGAAGGTCTGGGAGTGGAAGGCGCAGTCCGGCGGCGCGATCCTCGGGCAGATGCGCCGGCTCGGCGACTCCGTCGACTGGAGCCGCGAGCGGTTCACCATGGACGAGGGCCTCTCGCGGGCCGTGCAGACCATCTTCAAGCGGCTGTATGACGACAAGCTGATCTACCGCGCCAATCGGATCATCAACTGGTGCCCGCGCTGCCTCACGGCGCTCAGCGACATCGAGGTCGAGCACACCGACGACGAGGGTGAGCTCATCTCGATCCGCTACGGCGACGGCGACAACTCCATCGTGGTCGCCACGACCCGGGCCGAGACGATGCTGGGCGACACCGCGGTGGCCGTCCACCCCGACGACGAGCGCTACAAGCACATGGTCGGCACCGAGGTGGAGCTCCCGCTCACCGGGCGGCGCATCCCGATCGTGGCCGACGAGCACGTCGACCCGTCGTTCGGCACCGGCGCGGTCAAGGTGACTCCGGCCCATGACCCCAACGACTTCGAGATCGGTCAGCGGCACCACCTGCCGAGCCTGACCGTCATGAACGAGCGCGCGGTCGTCACCGTGCCGGGGCCGTTCGAGGGCCTCGACCGGTACGAAGCGCGGCCGGCGATCGTGGACGCGCTGCGCGAGCAGGGCCGGATCGTCGCCGAGAAGCGGCCCTACCTGCACTCGGTGGGTCATTGCTCGCGCTGCAAGACGACGGTGGAGCCGCGGTTGTCGCTGCAGTGGTTCGTCAACACCGGGCCGCTGGCCAAGGCGGCGGGCGACGCGGTGCGCGACGGCCGGGTCCGGATCGAGCCGGCCGAGTTGGCCAAGCGCTACTTCGCCTGGGTCGACAACATGCACGACTGGTGCATCTCGCGCCAGCTGTGGTGGGGTCACCGCATCCCGGTCTGGTACGGGCCGAACGGCGAGGTGGTCTGCGTCGGACCGGACGAGCAGCCGCCCACCGGGGACGGCTGGCACCAGGACGACGACGTACTCGACACCTGGTTTTCCTCCGCTCTTTGGCCGTTCTCGACGATGGGGTGGCCGGAGCAGACCGCGGAGCTGGCGAAGTTCTACCCGACCAGCGTGCTGGTCACCGGGTACGACATCCTCTTCTTCTGGGTCGCCCGGATGATGATGTTCGGGCTCTACGCGATGGATGACGTGCAGCCGTTCGACGTGGTCAACCTGCACGGCATGGTTCGCGACGGGCACGGCAAGAAGATGTCGAAGTCGTTCGGCAACGTCGTCGACCCGCTCGACTGGATCGACCGGTACGGCGCCGACGCCACCCGCTTCACGCTGGCCCGCGGCGCCAACCCCGGCTCCGACGTGCCGATCAGCGAGGAGTGGTGCCAGGGCTCGCGCAACTTCTGCAACAAGCTCTGGAACGCGACCCGCTTCGCGCTGATGAACGGCGCGACCGTCGACGGCGACCTGCCGCCGGCCGAGGAGCTGTCGGCGATCGACAAGTGGATCCTGTCGCGGCTGCAGCACGTGATCGGCGAGGTCGACGAGCAGTTCGCGACGTACGAGTACGCGAAGGTCTGCGACACGCTGTACCACTTCGCCTGGGACGACGTCTGCGACTGGTACCTCGAGCTGAGCAAGCCGGTGCTGGCCGGCGACGATGCCGAGGCGGCGAAGACGCGGCGGGTGCTCGGACACGTCCTCGACCAGCTGCTGCGCCTGCTGCACCCGGTCATCCCGTTCGTCACCGAGGAGCTGTGGATCGCGCTCACCGGCGGCGAGACGGTGACCCGGGCCGCCTGGCCGACGGCCGACAAGGAGCTGGTCGACGACGCCGCCGAGGAGGAGCTCGCCGCCCTGCAGAAGGTCGTCACCGAGGTCCGCCGGTTCCGCTCCGACCAGGGCCTCAAGCCCACCCAGCGGGTGACCGCGGCGCTCACCGGCCTCGGCAACGTCGGCATCGACACGCACGAGACGCTGATCCGCTCGCTGGCCCGGCTCGACAGGCCGGCCGCCGGCTTCACCGCCACGGCGACCCTCGCGGTCACCGGCGGAATCACGGTCGACCTCGACACCCGCGGCACGATCGACGTCGCCGCCGAACGGGCCCGCCTCGAAAAGGACCGGGCCGCCGCGGAGAAGGAGGCGGCGCAGGCCCGGGCCAAGCTGGGCAACGAGGCGTTCCTCAGCAAGGCGCCCGAGCCGGTGGTGGCCAAGATCAAAGATCGCCTGACGACCGCTGAGGCGGATCTCACGCGAATTGCGGCGGCGCTTTCCGCGTTGCCGAGAGCGTGAGCGAGACAAAGCGCATGAGCAGTGATTACGACGAGGTGACGGCCGCGCTCGAGCAGCGCGGCTTCACCCGGCTGGTGTTCGACCTGCAGAAGATCCGCGACCTCATGGACGTGCTGGGCAGCCCGCAGCGGGCGTACCCGGCCATCCACCTGACCGGCACCAACGGCAAGACCAGCACGGCCCGGATGATCGACGCGCTGCTGCGGGCGCACGGCCTGCACACCGGCCGGTACACGAGCCCGCACCTCGAGACCGTTCGCGAGCGGATCAGCCTCGACGGCGAGCCGATCTCCGAGGAGCGGCTGGTCGAGACGTACCGCGAGGTGGCGCCGCTCGCCGACCTGATCGACGCGCGCCACACCGAGCCGCTCACCTACTTCGACATGACCACGGCGATGGCGTACGCGGCCTTCGCCGACGCGCCGGTCGACATCGCGGTCGTCGAGGTCGGCATGGGTGGCGAGGAGGACGCGACCAACGTGATCGAGGCCGGGGTGGCGGTGCTGCTGCCGATCGGGCTCGACCACACCGAGTGGCTCGGCGACACTATCGAGGACATCGCCTGGGCCAAGGCCGGCATCATCCACAAGGGCGCCACGGTGATCTCCGCGCTGCAGACCGAGGAGGCTATGCGGCCGATCCTCGAGCGCTCGGCCGAGGTGGGCGCGACCGTCGCCCGCGAGGGCAGCGAGTTCGGGGTCGTCGAGCGCACGCAGGCGGTCGGCGGCCAGGTGCTGCGGCTGCAGGGGCTGCACGCGGTGTACGACGAGGTCTTCCTGCCGCTGTTCGGGGCGCATCAGGCGCAGAACGCGGCGGTCGCGCTGGCGGCGGTCGAGGCGTTCCTGGGCGACCAGGTGCGTCCCGAGCTGGTGGTCGAGGGGTTCGCGCAGGTCGACTCGCCGGGCCGGCTCGAGCGGGTGCGCAGCGCCCCGACGATCCTGCTCGACGGCGCGCACAACCCGCACGGCATGGCGGCGACGGTGGCCGCGCTGGAGGAGGAGTTCAGCTTCCGGCACCTGGTCGCGGTGGTCGCGGTGCTCGGCGACAAGGACGTGTCGGGCCTGCTCGACCTGCTCGAGCCGGTCGCCGCGCGGATCGTGGTCACGCGCAACAGCTCGCCGCGGACGATGCCGCTCGACGAGCTGGCCCAGCAGGCGATCGACATCTTCGGCGAGGACCGGGTGACCGTGGCCGAGACCATGCCGGACGCGATCGAGGAAGCCGTGGTGCTCGCCGAGGAGGACGCGTCGGGCGAGCTGAGCGGTGTCGCGGTGCTGATCACCGGCTCGGTCGTGACGGTCGCGGACGCCCGGAAGCTTCTGAAGAGATGAGCGACCCGGACGGCCCCACGCCGCCGCGCTCGGGCCTGCGGAACCCCAAGGCCGCGGTGCGCGGGCTGGGTGCGGGGGCGCTGGTTCTCGAGGCCATCGTGCTGTTGCTGGCGATCCAGCCGATCCGGGTTCTCGGCGGCGACCTGAGCGGCTGGGGCGTCGCCGCGGTGATCGTCCTCGCCGTGCTGGCGATCCTGCTGGCCGGGATGATGGGCCGGCCCTGGGCGTGGGTGGCGGGCGCGGTGCTGCAGGCGTTGCTGATCGCCTGTGGACTGCTGCACTGGTCGCTGGCCGTGCTCGGCGTTATTTTCGCCGGGGTGTGGGGCTATGCGGCCTATGTCCGGAGAACGATTTTAGGCTGAGCCCGGGCCGGCGGCCCCGCCCACCCGCCCGGCCGCACCCGCCAGGCCCGGCAGCCCAGCCCGGAACGGGCGGCACGGGACCCCGGCCACGACGGACCTTGCCCTGTTGCCGGGGAACCGTGCCTGAGCCGTACCAAATAGTAGTTTTTAAGGGGTTTGGTCGTTCCGTAGACTCATGATGTGATCCGGATCGAGATCGATGAACCGACGCTGGCTCGCACGCGGATCGCGATCAGCCCGCTGGCCGAGGTGGTGTGCAGCCTCTACCTGCTGCAGCGCAATCCGGAAGGCTCCGTGCCGTGGCCCTACGGCGATTGGGCGCGCCGAGCCCGGGAGATCTTGCGGACCGAGCCGGCCACCGCGCCGGTGCGGCTCTATCTGGAACTGCCGTCCGTGTCGCCCGACTTTCTGTGCCCGATCCCGCTGACCTCGACGCCGACGCTGGCCGAACAGCTCGATCAGCTGCGGGAGACGCCGGCCGCCATTGTCGAGGAGCAGCTGCCGCGCTATCCCGCCGGAGACTTCCGTTATTTCCTGACCAATCGGGTGGAGGCGTTTGCGCGGCTGGCGGACGGCATCGAGGCCTATTGGGAGCTGGCGATCGCGCCGCACTGGCCGGCGATGCGGGCGGCGCTCGACGAGGAAGTGCTGCTGCGAGCACGGGCCCTGGCGGCCAACGGGCCCGACGCGTTGCTGTCCCAACTGCACGAGCGGATCCGGTGGGAGCGGCCGGTGCTCACCCTGATCAAGCCGCTCGAGCAGTCGTTCGAGGCGGTGAACCAGCGGCTGCTGCTGGTGCCGCTGATCTTCTCGCGCGGGGCGCTGATGTGCTCGTGCGACCACCCGGACATCGTCATGGTGACCTATCAGGCGCGCGGGGCGGCGCTGCTGGCCTCGTCCGCGCCGCCGGTCGCCGAGGATCGGCTGTCGATCCTGGTCGGTCGCGGGCGGGCCGCGGTGCTGCGCGCGTTGCAGACGCCGGCGACCACGACCGGGCTGGCCGCGGCGCTGGGGCTCGCGCCGAGCACGATCTCCGAGCACCTGACCGGCCTGCAGGCGGCCGGGGTGGTGCATCGCCGGCGGGCCGGGCGTCGCGTGCTCTACGGGCTGGAGCCGGCGGGAACGGCGCTGGTCACCCTGCTCGGGGACGATTCGGCCGCGACCGAATTCGTTTCCTAGGCGGGCGCCGGAACCCTAGCGTTTCCGGCATGGGAAGCGAGTACGCCATCGAGGCGGACGAACTGCGCCGGACGTATCGGGGGCGCACCGGGTGGCTCCGGCCGAGACGGACCGAGGTCGACGCGGTGCGCGGCGTGTCCTTCACGGTGGCGCGCGGGGAGCTGTTCGGCCTGCTCGGGCCGAACGGCGCCGGCAAGACGACGACCATCAAGATGCTGAACACCCTGCTGCTGCCGAGCTCCGGCTCGGCCCGGGTGTGCGGCCACGACGTCGTCAAGCAGACCCGGGAGGTGCGCCGCCGGATCGGCTACGTGTTCGGCGGCGACCGGGGGCTCTACGACCGGCTCTCCGGCCTGGACAACCTGCGGTACTTCGCCGAGCTGTACGGGGTGGCGCCGCGCGAGCAGAAGCGCCGGATCGCCGAGTTGCTGGAGCTGGTCGGGCTGGCCGGGCGGGAGCGGGAACGTGTCGAGGGGTATTCGCGCGGCATGCGCCAGCGGCTGCACATCGCCCGCGGGCTGCTGCACTCGCCCGAGGTGCTGTTCCTCGACGAGCCGTCGATCGGGGTCGACCCGGTGGCGGCGCGTGAGCTGCGGCGTACCGTGTCGGAGCTGGCCGCCGCGGGCACGACGGTGCTGCTGACCACGCACTACATGGCCGAGGCCGACGAGCTCTGCGACCGGATCGCGGTGATCGCCGACGGCGAGATCCAGGCGCTGGGCACCCCGGCGGAACTGCGGCGGCGGGCCGACGGGCGGCGGGTGGTCGAGGTCGAGGCGTACGGGGTGCCGGACGCGGCGGTGGTGGCGTTGCGCGGGCTGCCGGGCGTGCGGGAGACCGCGATCGAGGAGCGCGGTGCGCTCCAGCTGCTCACCGTGCAGTCCGACGCGCACGTCGACGTGCAGGGCGACGTCCTGCGCGAGCTCGCCGGGATCCGGCTCGGCCGGGTCAACAGCCGCGAGCCGACCCTCGAGGACGCGTACGTGGCGATTGTGAACGCCGCATGAGGACGCTGCGCATGCTGGCGCTGGGCACGCTGGCGCACGTCAAGCAGATGAGCCGGTCGCCGTTCGAGATCACGATCGCGCTGGTCGTGCCGATCGTGCAGGCGACGCTGGCGGTGTACCTGTTCCGCGCCGGCCAGGAGCAGCACCGGCTGCTCGAGGCGGCGGTCGGGGCCGGGCTGATGGGCGTCTGGTCGTCGGTGCTGTTCGGCTCGGGCGGCGCGATCCAGAACCAGCGCTGGCAGGGCACCCTCGAAATGATCATGCTGGCGCCGCGGCGTCCGGTGCTGGTCATCCTCCCGATCACCGTGGCCACCGGGCTGACCGGCACCTACGCACTGCTCGCCACCCTCGCCTGGGGACGCGTCCTCTACGGCATCCCGCTCGACTTCGCCAAGCCGGCGGCGTTCGTCGTGGCCGCGGTGGTCTGCATCGTCGCGCTCGGCATGTTCGGCCTGCTGCTCGCGTCCACGTTCGTGCTGATGCGCAACGCCAACGCGCTGACCAACACGCTCGAGTACCCGATCTGGCTGGTCAGCGGCATGCTCGTGCCGATCACCGTGCTGCCGGCCTGGACCGGGCCGCTCGCCGACGTGCTGCCCACCACCTGGGGCGCCCGCGCGTTGCGCGAGGCGACGACCGGCGGTCCGGTCTGGCCGTCCGTCGCCGTCTGCTTGGGAATCAGCCTGATCTGCCTCGCCTTCGGCTCGATTTCGCTCACGTACGTCGAACGCCGTGCCCGCGCGGCCGCAACCCTGGCGCTGGCATGAAGACTCTGCGGCTGGTGACCGTGGGCGGCGTGATCGCGTACCGCGCCCTGTTCAACTGGACCCGGCCCGCGATCTTCGTGGGCACCCTGCTGGTCGGACCGCTGTTCCAGCTGTTGTTCTTCGCGTACCTGGGCCGCCAGCTGCAGGTCGCCGACGACCGCTTCTACATCGTCGGCAACGCGGTGCTGACCGCCTCGCTGGCCTGCGTCTTCGGCGGCACGCTCGCGGTCGGCAACGAGCGGCGCTACGGGACGCTCGGCCACGTGCTGCTCTCGCCGCGCAGCCGCACGCTGGTCTTCCTCGGGCGGGCGCTGCCGTACGCGGCGAACGGCCTGCTGATCGCGGTGGTCACGCTCAGCGTCAGTGCCGGGCTGCTCGGCCTGCGGGTGCCGGCGTCGTCGGTGCCGGGCCTGCTCCTCGCGATGACGGCCGGCTCGCTGGCGTGCGCGTTCTTCGGGCTGACGCTGGGCGCGCTGGGCCTGCGGTTCCGGGACGTCTGGGTGATCTCGAACGTCTCGGTGGCGCTGCTGCTCCTGCTGACCGGCGTCAACGTGCCCAGCGCGGCGCTGCCCGGCTGGATGGTGACAGCCGGCGAGTTCCTGCCGATCACCCACGCGGCCGAGGCGGCCCGGCAGCTCGCGGCCGGGCACGGCCTGGCGGCGGCCGCGCCCTCGCTGGGCCGGGAGGCGCTGGTCGGTCTCGGTTACGCGGTGCTGGCGGCGGTGCTCCTCAAGGTCTTCGAGACCGAGTCACGCCGGACGGCCAGCCTCGAGACGCTCTAGAGCTTGGGGAACCAGAGGGCCAGCTCGCGGGCCGCGCTCTCGGACGAATCGGAGGCGTGGACCAGATTTTCCCGGTTCGACAGGGAGTAGTCGCCGCGGATCGTGCCCGCGGCGGCCTTGCGGCCGTCGGTGGCGCCGATCATGGCGCGGACCACCTCGACGACGTTGTCGCCGCTCAGGACCAGGGCGGCCAGCGGGCCGCTGGTCATGAACTGCTTCAGCGGGGGGTAGAACGGCTTTTCCACGTGGTCGGCGTAATGCTGGTCGGCCAGGGCCGCGTCCATCGTCCGCAACTCCAGCGCCTCGATGACCAGGCCCTTACGCTCGAAGCGGGCGAGGATCTCGCCGAGCAGGCCGCGGCGCACCGCATCGGGCTTGACGAGGACGAGCGAGCGCTCGACGGGGCTGGTCACGGACGACTCCTTTACCGAACTGCGAGGTGGACACGCGGGATTCAGCCTATCGGTACCCCGTTTCCGGCGGGCAGCTACCGCACTTTCGCTCGGGTGGCGCCGGGCAATAACCTGACGGGAAAGAGCGGGAGGTCCACATTGGCAAACCAGACCGGCCGTCCGATCGCACCGGCACGCAAGCTGGTGGCGGCCGTCATGGGCACGATCGCCGTCTTCGTGGTGGCGCTGGGGCTCGGCATGTCCAGCTGGGGGGTGGTTCTCTTCGGTCTGGCGGTGCTGATCCTGTCGATCGCCCTGGGCATGGTCAATGTGGTGCGGCGCGGGGCCCGGGCCTGGGTCTCCGGCACCGCCGAGGTCCGGGCGATCTCGCCGCCGCCGACGTCGTCGGCCGTCTACGGGCGGGCCGAGATCCAGGCGGTGGTGGTGGCGCCGGGCCTGCCGACCTCCGAGGTGACCATCCGCGAGCCGCGGGTGCCGGTCGTGAAGTGGCCGATGATCGGGGACACCCTGCCGATCACGGTGGACGTGGACGACATGCGCCGGGTGCGGATCAACTGGGACGACGCGTCGCCGCGGGACAAGGGCGCCGACCCGCCGCCACCGCAGACGCCCGACTACGGCGATCTGCCCGACGAGGTCATCGACGACATCGACGACGATCTGCTGGGCGACGTGGATCCGCCGCCGTGGACCGTCCGCGACCAGCAATGGGACGAGCCGGCGCCCCCGCCGCCGGGCGCGGAGACCGTGGTCGTGCGGGACACGCCGGCGGGGCCGGTGGTCGAGGGCGAGCTTGTCGATCACATCGAGGTCCCGCAGACGCTGCCGCGGCGGGCCGCGGCGGCGGGAGCTGCGACATCCGGGGCTGCGTCCGGGGCCGCGGGAGCTGCGGCGAGCGGGACGGCGACGGCCGGGACCGCGGCGGGAGCTACGACTGGCGGGGATGCGGCGGGCGGGGGTGCGGCGGGCGGGGGTGCGGCGGCAGCGGGCGCGGCACGTCCGGAGGGGAGACGGCCCAGTCCGCGGCCGCGGGGCGGTGGGACCGCGACGGCCACCGCCGATCCGATGACGGAGGCGCCGCCGCCACCTCGGGCGCCGCGGGATGACGCGATGCCGCAGGACGAAGCGACGCCGATGGGCGCGATGCCGATGGGCGGCGCGGCGCCGGCAGGCGACTCGGCGCAGCCGGTCGACGTGGCGCTGGACGAGCCGGGTGGGTCCGGTGGGGGAGAGCCGCGTCGGCGGCCGGAGCCCACGGTGGCGGCGGCCGCGGCCGAGCCGTCGCCGGTGTCGAGCTTCCCGACCGCGCCGGAGCCGGTGACGCCGCCTCCCGCGGCGCCGGAGCCGTCCATGGCGCGGCCGGCCGCGCCCGCGCCGCACGACGACATCGATCTGCCGCTCGACGGGGATCCGGAGCCGGAGCCCGAGACGGCCACTCCGGAGGCGCGCGAGGCGATGGCGGAGGGACTGATCGCGCCGCCCGCCGACGAGATCCCGCCGGCCGGCGAGGGCCGGCGGGCCACCAAGTTCGTGTCGAATGCCGCGCACGATGCCGAGGCCGGGGCCGAGACGGCGACCGAGACGGAGGCCCGGGGCAAGGCGGAGGCCGGGGTCGAGGCGCGGGCCGGGGTCGAGGAGAATCCGTGGGCGGCGCCGCCACCCCTCACGGTGGAGGCCGACGAGCACGCGGACGAGGTGATCACGGCATATCCGAGCGCGCGGCCGGGGCCGGCGGGAGCGATCTACGGTGTCGGGATCACGGTGCTGGTCACCGATCTGGCGCGGTCGATCGCGTTCTATCGGGACACGCTCGGGTTCTACGAGATCGACAGCGGGGACGGGAGTGCCGTTCTCGCCTCCGGCGACACGCGGCTGGTGCTGCGTACCGTGTCGGGGCTGCCGGCCGAGGCCGGGCGGCTGATCTACCTGAACCTCGAGGTGGGCGACGTCGAGGCGGTGTACGGCGAGCTCGTGGCGAAGGGCGTGCGGTTCGTGCATCCGCCGCAGGCGGTCAACCGGGGGGACCGGCTCGAGCTGTGGTCGGCCACGTTCCGGGATCCGGACGATCACAACATCGCGATCACCCAGTGGCGGGCCATCCGCTGAGGGGTAATGCGGATGAAGGAATCCGGAGGCGGCCGGTATCGTTGTTTCAGCGCAGGCGTTGAACCGGCCATCACCGGGGAGCCTCCGGAAGAAGGGGCCTTGTGACCAGGCTCTGGTAGAACCGGGCGGATCGGCACGCGCGTCAGCCGGCGAATGAGCGGGCGGGGTCAGACCTGCCAAGCGAGGTGGTACCGCGGGCGGAACACGCTCGTCCTCGCAGTCCACGCGACGTGAACTGTTTGAGGGGACCATCGATGGCTTATCCCAAGCACACCGATGCCACTGGTGTGCCGTCCAGCCCGGATCTGCCCGCCGTCGAGCGCGGCGTGCTCGAGCACTGGGCGGCCGACAAGACGTTCGAGGCGTCCGTCGACCAGCGGCCGGCCGGCGAGAACGGCGGCAACGAGTACGTCTTCTACGACGGCCCGCCGTTCGCGAACGGGCTGCCGCACTACGGGCACCTCTTCACCGGGTACGTGAAGGATCTGGTGCCGCGGTACCAGACGATGCGCGGCAAGCACGTCGAGCGGCGTTTCGGCTGGGACACGCACGGGCTGCCGGCCGAGGTGGAGGCCGAGAAGCAGCTGGGCATCACGACCAAGGCGCAGATCGTCGAGCTGGGCATCGACAAGTTCAACGAGGCCTGCCGCTCGTCAGTGCTCGCCTACACCAAGGACTGGGAGCGGTACGTCACCCGGCAGGCCCGCTGGGTCGACTTCGGCAACGACTACAAGACCCTCGACCCCAGTTACATGGAGTCGGTCATGTGGGCGTTCAAGACCCTGCACGACAAGGGCCTGGTGTACGAGGGCTTCCGCGTCCTCGCCTACTGCTTCCGGTGCGAGACCCCGCTGTCGAACACCGAGACGCGGATGGACGACGTCTACCGCGACCGGACCGACCCGGCGCTGACCGTCACGTTCCGCCTGGAGACCGGCGAGGACATCGCGGTGTGGACGACCACGCCGTGGACGCTGCCGTCAAACCTGGCGCTCGCGGTGGGGCCCGACATCGAGTACGCGGTACTGTCCGACAAATCGGGCCGGAAGCTCATCATGGGCGCGTCGCGAGTCGCCGCCTACGCCAAGGAGCTCGACGGCTACGAGCAGACCGGCACGGTGCGGGGGAGCGAGCTGGCGGGACGCAAATACACGCCGCTGTTCGACTTCCTGGTGGAGCAGGCCGGGCCGAACGCGTTCCAGGTCCTGGCGGCCGACTACGTCACCGACGAGGACGGCACCGGCGTCGTGCACCAGGCGCCGGCGTTCGGCGAGGACGACCAGAACGTCTGCAACGCGGCCGGCATCCCGACGATCGTGACGGTGGACGACCACACCCGGTTCACCTCGATCGTGCCGCCGTGGCAGGGCGTACAGGTCTTCGACGCGAACAAGCCGGTGATCGCCGCCCTCAAAGAAAACCAAGTGGTGCTGCGGCACGAGGGCTACACGCACTCGTACCCGCACTGCTGGCGCTGCGACACGCCGCTGGTCTACAAGGCGGTGTCGAGCTGGTTCGTGGCCGTGACCACGTTCCGCGACCGGATGGTCGAGCTGAACCAGGAGATCACCTGGACGCCGTCGCACATCAAGGACGGATCGTTCGGCAAGTGGCTGGCGAACGCCCGGGACTGGTCGATCTCGCGGAACCGGTTCTGGGGCTCGCCGATCCCGGTGTGGAAGTCGGACGACCCGCAGTATCCGCGGGTGGACGTGTACGGCTCGTTCGAGGAGCTGGAGCGCGACTTCGGGGTCACGGTGACCGACCTGCACCGGCCCTACGTCGACGAGCTGACCCGGCCCAACCCGGACGACCCGACCGGCCGGTCCACCATGCGCCGGGTGCCGGAGGTGCTCGACTGCTGGTTCGAGTCGGGCTCGATGCCGTTCGCGCAGGTGCACTACCCGTTCGAGAACAAGGAGTGGTTCGAGCACCACTACCCGGGCGACTTCATCGTCGAGTACATCGGGCAGACACGGGGCTGGTTCTACACCATGCACGTGCTGGCCACGGCGCTGTTCGACCGGCCGGCGTTCCGGAACTGCCTCAGCCACGGCATCCTGCTGGGCGAGGACGGCCGCAAGATGTCCAAGTCGTTGCGGAACTACCCGGACGTCTATCGGGTCTTCGACACGTACGGGTCGGACGCGATGCGCTGGATGCTGATGTCCTCGCCGGTGCTGCGCGGGGGCGACATGCCGGTCACCGAGGTGGCGATCCGCGATTCCGTACGTCAGGTGCTGTTGCCTCTTTGGAACGTCTGGTATTTCTTCTCGCTCTATGCGAACGCGTCGGGATATGAAGCGTCCTTCCGGACCTCATCGGATCACCTGCTCGACCGGTACATCCTCGCCAAAACCGGCGAACTGGTCGCGGATGTGCAGCGGCAGATGGACGAGTACGACATCTCGGGCGCGGCGGCGTCGGTGCGCTCGTATTTGGACGCGCTGACCAACTGGTACGTGCGCCGTTCGCGGGACCGCTTCTGGGCCGGCGACCACGACGCCTTCGACACGCTCGCCACGGTGCTCGAGACGGTCTGCCGGGTCGTCGCGCCGCTCGCGCCGCTGACCGTCGAGGAGATCTGGCGCGGCCTGACCGGCGAGCGGTCGGTGCACCTGACCGACTGGCCCGCGGCGGCGGACTTCCCGGCCGACCACGCGCTGGTCGCCTCGATGGACGCGATCCGGGACGTGGCCTCGGCCGCGCTGTCCCTGCGCAAGGCCCGCGCGCTGCGGGTCCGGCTGCCGCTGGCCCGGCTCACGGTGGCGACCGCGGACGCGTCCGCGCTGGCGAGCTTCGGCGACCTGCTCGCCGACGAGGTCAACGTCAAGGACGTGGTGTTCACCGACGACGTGGCCGGGTACAGCGAGCGGGTGCTCACCGTCGTGCCGCGGGCGCTCGGCCCGCGCGTCGGCAAGCAGGTGCAGCAGGTCATCCAGGCGGTCAAGAAGGGCGAGTGGGAGCTGGTCGGCGGCGCGCCGGTCGCGGCCGGGGTCACCCTGCGGGAGGGCGAGTACGAGCTCAAGCAGGTGGCCGCCGACGTGGCCAACTCGGCCCCGCTGGCCGGCGGCGCCGGGGTGGTCGTGCTGGACACGGTGGTCACGCCGGAGTTGCTCGCCGAGGGGCTGGCCCGGGACGTGATCCGGGTGGTCCAGCAGGCCCGCCGCGACGCCGGCCTGGACGTCTCGGACCGGATCGCGCTGACCGTCTCGGCCACCGAAGCGGTTCAGCTCGCGGTCGGGGCGCACCGGGAGTTCGTGGCCGGCGAGACGCTGGCGACGTCGGTCGAGTTCGCGCCGGCTGGAGCGCCCGGCTTTGCCGGCGAGGTGGGCGACGGCGAGGAGATCACGGTGGCGGTGCGGCGCACGCCGCTGTGAAACAGTTAACCTCAACCCGGACATTTGCCGCCTGTGCGGTGAATGTCCGGGTCGCGGGGCAAGCTCGACGGGGACTTCCGGGGCCAGGTCCGATAACCTCAGCCTGCTCCCCACTTTTTGCGCACCCGTCCCCGGAGGAACCTGCGTTGCCGCTGCTCTACTCGATCGGCAAACTCACCGTCGGCAACATGCTGATGCTCGGCTGGCGGCCGCACGTCGAGGGCCTCCATCACGTGCCCAAGACCGGCGGCGTGGTCTTCGCGGGCAACCACCTGTCGGTCGCCGACGAGCTCTTCATCGGCGCCGTGGTCCCGCGCCACCTGGCCTTCTGGGCCAAGTCCGACTATTTCGACGGCACCGGCCTCAGCGGCTGGTTCACCCGCAACCTGCTCAACGGGCTCGGCGCGATCCGGGTGCAGCGGGCCGGCGGGCGGGACGCCCTGGCCGCCTTCGACAGCGCGATCCCGGTGCTCAAGGCCGGCGACTGCGTCGTGGTCTACCCCGAGGGGACGCGCTCGCCCGACGGGCGGCTCTATCGCGGGCGTACCGGGGTGGCCCGGCTCTCGGTGGCGGCCGGGGTGCCGATCATCCCGGTCGGCATGCTCGGCACCGAGAAGATCCAGCCGATCGGGCAGCCGTACCCGATGCTGTTCCGGGGCAAGCCCACGGTCCGGTTCGGCAAGCCGATCTCCACGATCGGCCGGGCCGACGACCGCACCTCGTTGCGAGCGCTCACCGACGAGGTCATGGGCGAGATTCAAAAACTGACCGGGCAGGAGTACGTCCCGAGGTACGCCCCCGCCAAGAAGGCCGAGGAGTAGGCCCGGGCTCAGCACCGCCGAGCGGGATCAGCCCGGGGTCAGCACCGCCGAGCGCAACCGGCTGACGAGGTCGGCGCTGTCCGGGATCGAGCGGCGGGTCAGCAGGACCGTGGCCATGCTGCCGTGGTCGGCCCAGGCGCAGACCACGACATTGGTGCCGTCCGCCCGGCCGACCCCGCAGCTCTCGTGGGCGCCCGCCTCGCCGAGGTCGAACGACTGGACGTTCGCGAGATCGAAGTCGTCGGCGAGGCGGTCCAGCTGCGCCCGGACGTCACTCTTCGGGGTGAATCGCCAGCCGGTCACGCCGAAGATCGTGACCCGTTTGCCGCGGCGGTCGCCGTAGACGCCGGCGAACGGCTTGCCGTCCCGGGAATCGGCCGCGTCGAGCTGGGCGGCGAGGCGGTCGGCGGCCCGCCTGCTGGCGTTGTCGTCGCGCAGGCTCAGGTCGGAGAAGTCGGTCGGCAGGTCGGCCGTCACCGGATACTGCCGGGCCGCCGGGAACTGGAAGTAGGCGAACGGCAGGCCGCAGCAGCAGAGGACGCCGAACAGGGCGACCAGGAACAGGCGGCCGCGGCGGCGCTTGCGGCGCGGGGGCGGCAACGGGCGCTGGGGCGGGCGCGGGGCCGCCCACGGGGGCGGCGGTGGCGGCGACGGCGGCCGGGTCTGCACCGGGAGGCGGTTGACGGGCGGGCGCATCTTGGCGGCTCGCTCGCGTCGCTTGCGCTCGCGGCGGGAGAGCTTGGGCGGCGCCGAGGGCAGGGGCGCCTTCGCCGGCGGCTGCGGGCCAATTGGCGGCGGCAGCTGGGCATTTCCGGGCTGGGAATGTCCCGGCGGTGGAGCGGCGGCGGGTGGCTGAGCTCCGGGTGGCGGCGCGGCGGGTGGCTGGGCGGCCGGTGGCGGGGCGGCGTGCGGCTTGGCCGGGGCGGCGGGGGGCTGCGCGGCCGCCGGCGGCTCGACGCGAGTGGGCGGCAACGGTGGCGGCTCGACGGGGGTGGACGGCAGCGGTGGCGGCTCGACCCGGGTGGGCGTCAGCGGTGGCTCGACCGCGGTGGGGTCGAGCACGATCGGGATCGGGTCGATCGGAGTGTCCTGGCCGGCCCACGGATCGACGGCCGGGATGCCGGTCCGCTCGTCCTCGGGCTCCGGCCGCCGCCGCGGCCACCAGGACTTCTTCGGCGCCGGCGGCGGGATGGCGGCCGATCCGCTCCAGCGCGCCGGAGCGTCCACCGTCGACGGCTCCGCGCCGCCCTCGACGCGGGTCGGATCACGCTCGGCCGCCGGGTCGGCCTGGCCCGGCTGCTGGTCGGTCATCCGTCGATCTCCTTCGCTGCCGCTGACCGGCGTCCTCTCCGAGGCTAAGGCGGGTGTGCCAGCCCGCCGAACGGCGCGCGGCGGACTCCGGACCCGAATGACGGACAGACTGGGCGGTGTGCCGAACGCATCGGAGCCGTATGGTTACCGAGACATGAGAACGACACGGAGAAACGCCGTCACGCTGACCGGGAACGACCTCGGCCAGCCGATGATGTTCGCTCATGGGTTCGGCTGTGACCAGAACATGTGGCGCCTGGTGGCTCCGGCGTTCGCGGACACGTATCGGCTCGTGATGTTCGATCACGTCGGCACCGGCAGCTCCGACTTGTCGGCATACGACGACATGCGCTACTCCACCCTCGACGGTTACGCCGACGACATCCTCGAGATCATCCACGAGTACGACCTCTGGGACGTGGTCTTCGTCGGCCACTCGGTGAGCGCGATGATGGGCGTGCTCGCCGCGGTCAAGCAGCCCGAGCGCTTCGCCAAGCTGGTCCTGGTCGGCCCCTCCCCGCGGTACATCGACGAGCCGGCCGACAACTACATCGGCGGGTTCGGCCGGGAGGACATCGAGTCCCTGCTCGACTCGCTGGACAGCAACTATCTGGGCTGGTCCAGCCAGATGGCGCCGGTCATCATGGGCAACCCCGACCGGCCCGAGCTCGGCGAGCGGCTGACCAACAGCTTCTGCCGTACCGATCCGGATCTGGCCAAGAAGTTCGCGCGTGTCACGTTCTTCTCCGACAACCGCGACGACCTGCTCAAGCTGCGTACGCCGTCGTTGATCCTGCAGTGCTCCGACGATGTGATCGCGCCGACGGCCGTCGGGGACTACGTTCATAAGCACACCGCCGGCAGCACGTTGGTATACATGAATGCCACCGGGCATTGCCCCAATCTCAGTGCGCCGGAGGAGACCGTCGACGCGATGAAGGCTTGGCTGTAGAGCGGACCGTGAGTGACTCTGGTGGGCCGGACGTGACGCAGGAGTTGCGGCTGCCCTGGGACGAGGACCCGGACGACCTGTACGAGCACGCGCCGTGCGGGTATCTCACGACGCTGCCCGACGGCACCGTCGTGAAGGTCAACCAGACCTTCCTGACCTGGACCGGATACCAGCGCGCAGACCTCGTCGGGCACCGCCGCTTCCGCGACCTGCTCAGCTCCGGCGGGCAGATCTACTACGAGACCCATTACGCGCCGCTGCTGCGCATCCAAAACGAAGTGCACGAGCTCGCCTTCGACGTGGTGTGCGCGGACGGGCGGACGCTGCCCACCCTGGTCAACTCGATGCTGGCCCGCGGCCCGGAAGGCGAGCCCCGGGCCATCCGCACGATGGTCTTCGACGCCACCGAGCGCCGCGGCTACGAGAAGGAGCTGCTGTTCGCCCGCAAGCGCGCCGAGGACTCGGAGCGCCGCATCCAGGTGCTGCAGCAGGTCGTCGCCGACCTGGCCGCCGCGCCCACCGAGGCCGAGGTCGCCGAGGCCGTGCTGCGCGCGCCCGAGCCGGCCTTCGGCGCCGTGAGCAGCAGCATCTACCTGGTGGACGCGGAGCGCGACACGATCGTCGCGGTCTCCTCGACCGACCCGGCCACCGGCGACGGGGACGACATGCCGCGTTCCTCGCCGCGGGCGGTGGCGCGGGTGGCCGAGCGCGGCGACCTGCACGTGGTCGGCTCGCTCACCGAGGCCAAGGAGCACTTCCCCGACCTGGTCGACAGCATGCGCCGGTCCGGGCGCAACACGGTGGTGCTGCTGCCGCTGACCACCGGGCCGGCCGACGACCAGCTCGGCGCCCAGACGCTCGGCGTGCTCGCGTTCAGCTTCACGGGCGAGCGCCGGCTCAGCGACCACGAGCTGCGCGTCGTACGCCTGCTCGGCCAGCACGCCGGCCAGGCCCTCGACCGCGCCCGGCTCTACGACGACCTCCGCCGGCGGGAGGGCTGGGCCACGTTCCTGGCCGAGACCACGCGCTCGCTCGACGAGTTGCACCGCCTGCTGGCCCGGGCCCGCCGCCTGGTCGACGCGATGGTGCCCGAGATCGCCGTCTGGGCGTCGGTGCGGCTGTCGGTCGGCCCGGACGGCGTGCTGGAGGAGGCGGGCACCGCCGCGCCCGACGGCGACCAGCTCGCCGACGCGCTGGCCCGGGTCACCGCCTCCGGCCGGCCGCTCTTCCCGGCACCCGGCGAGGCGCCCGGCTGCGTGGTGCTGCCGCTGACCGCCCGCGGCCGGGTGCTCGGCACGCTGTCGCTGCGGATGGCGCCCGATCGCCGCGGCGTCGCGGGCGAGCAGCACTTCCTCACCGAGCTCGCCGACCGGGCCGGGCTGGCGCTGGAGAACGCCCGGCTCTACGAGCAGGAACGGCAGATCGCCCGGACGCTGCAGCGCAGCCTGCTCGCCGGCCGCCTGCCCAGCGGCGACGCCCGGTTCGCGGTCGAGACCTACTACCAGGCGGGCGCCCAGGATCTCGAGGTCGGCGGCGACTGGTTCGACGCGTTCCTGATCACCGGGGACAGGCTGGCCGTGGCGGTCGGCGACGTGGTCGGGCGGGGGATCGACGCGGCCACCACGATGGGCCAGCTGCGCAGCGCGATCCGGGCGCTCGCCGGCGAGGGGGTCGGGCCGGCCCGGATGCTGGAGGGCCTCGACCGGTTCGTCGACCGGGTGGAGTCGGCCCGGATGGCGACGGTGGCGTACGCGGAGGTCGACCTGGCGACGTGCGAGCTGACGTACGCGTGCGCCGGCCACCTCCCGCCGCTGGTGCAGGAGCCGGCCGGCTCGCCGGAGTTCCTCCTCGACGCCCGCTCGGCGGCGCTCGGCTCCCGGGCCGGCGACCGGCGCCGCACCGAGCACACCCGCACGCTGGCGGCCGGGAGCCGCCTGCTGCTCTACACCGACGGGCTGATCGAGCGGCGCACCCGGCCGATCGACAAGGGCTTCGAGGTGCTGGCCCGCGAGTTCGCCCGGCGCCGGGACGCGCCGTTGCAGGGCCTGAGCGCGGCGCTGGCCGACACCCTGGTCGGCCGCGACCACGCCGACGACGTCTGCCTGCTCTGCCTGACGCTGGGCACCGAGGAGAGGATGGAGCGGTCGATCGGCGCCGAGCGGATGCAGATCGCGCTGCTGCGCGCCGACCTGCGCGCCTGGCTGGTCTCGCACGGCGTCGGGCCCGAGACCCGCGACGCGGTGCTGCTGGCCTGCTCGGAGGCGGTGGCCAACTCGATCGAGCACGGCTACCGCGACGACCCGTTCGGCACGATCGACGTGGTCGCGACGGTGACCGAGGACGCGGTCGAGGTCAAGGTCACCGACCGCGGCACGTGGCGGGGCGCGGTCACCGACGTGGCGCGGGGACGCGGCCTCCAGCTGATCCGCCAGTCGATGGACCAGGTGCTCTTCGACCGCAGCGACGGCACGACCGTGACGATGCGACGCGCGCGGGAGGCGGAATGACCGAGATGACCGATCAGTGGGTCCGGTTCTCCCGGATCGGCGACGCCGACCTCGTCCACCTCAGCGGCGAGATCGACCTGGCCAACGCCGGCGAGATCGGCCGGGCGATCGTGTCCCGGATCCGCGAGTCGGGCAAGGTGCTGATCGACCTGACCACCGTCTCGTTCCTGGACAGCGCCGGGGTGCGGCTGCTCGACGCGCTCGTCGGTGACCTCTTCGCGGCCGGCAAGCGGACCCGGCTGGTGGTCGGCGAACGCGGCGCGGCCCGGATGATCCTGCAGCTGTGCGCGTTCCGCCAGGACGTGCTGGCGACAGATCTGGACCGGGCCGCGGCGGAGTTGAGTAGCTAGGCCCTTGTGTCGACGTGGGGCCTGGTCCGCGTACCCTGGAGTCCCATGAGTGCACGTTCCGTCTTTCCGCAGCTCGAGCAGTTGCTGCCCCAGGTCAGCAAGCCCATCCAGTATGTGGGTGGCGAGCTCGGCGCCGTCGTCAAGGACTGGGACGCCACCAGTGTGCGGTGGGCGCTGATGTATCCCGACGCGTACGAGGTGGGCCTGCCCAACCAGGGCGTCCAGATCCTGTACGAGGTGCTCAACGAGCAGGAGGACGTGCTCGCCGAGCGGACGTACGCGGTCTGGCCCGACCTCGAGGCGCTGATGCGCGAGCACGGCGTGCCGCAGTTCACGGTCGACGCGCACCGCCCGGTCCGCGACTTCGACGTGCTCGGCCTGTCGTTCTCGACCGAGCTCGGCTACACCAACATGTTCACCGCGCTCGACCTCGCCGGCATCCCGCTGGAAAGCAAGGACCGCACCGAGGACGACCCGATCGTGCTGGCCGGCGGGCACGCCAGCTTCAACCCCGAGCCGATCGCCGACTTCCTCGACGCCGCCGTGCTGGGCGACGGCGAGGAGGCGGTCCTCGAGATCAGCGGCATCATCCGCGAGTGGAAGGCCGAGAGCTGCCCCGGCGGGCGCGACGAGCTGCTGCTGCGCCTGGCCCGCACCGAGAGCATCTACGTCCCGCGCTTCTACGACGTCGACTACCTCCCCGACGGCCGCATCCAGCGGGTCGTGCCCAACCGCCCGGACGTCCCGTTCCGGGTCGCGAAGCGCACGACCATGGATCTCGACGCCTGGCCGTACCCGAAGAAGCCCCTGGTCCCGCTGGCCGAGACCGTCCACGAGCGGTATGCCGTGGAGATCTTCCGCGGCTGCACCCGGGGCTGCCGGTTCTGCCAGGCCGGCATGATCACCCGTCCGGTGCGCGAGCGGTCGATCACCACGGTGGGGCAGATGGTGAAGGAGGGCCTGGAGTTCTCCGGCTTCTCCGAGGTCGGCCTGCTCTCGCTGTCGTCCGCCGACCACTCCGAGATCGGCGACATGTGCTCCGGCCTGGCGGAGCAATACGAGGGCACCAACGTCTCGCTGTCGCTGCCCTCGACCCGGGTCGACGCGTTCAACATCGACCTGGCGCAGGAGCTGTCCCGCAACGGGCGGCGCACCGGCCTGACCTTCGCGCCCGAGGGCGGCTCCGAGCGCATCCGCAAGGTCATCAACAAGATGGTCACCGAGGAAGACCTGATCCGGACGGTCGTCACGGCGTACTCGAACGGCTGGCGGCAGGTGAAGCTGTACTTCATGTGCGGCCTGCCCACCGAGACCGACGACGACGTGGCGCAGATCGGCCGGATGGCGCACGAGGTGATCAAGGCCGGCCGCGCGGCCGCCGGCACCAAGGACATCCGCTGCACGGTGTCGATCGGCGGGTTCGTGCCGAAACCGCACACCCCGTTCCAATGGGCGCCGATGGCCCGGCCCGAGGTCATCGACGCCCGGCTCAAGATGCTCAAAGAGGTGATCAACAGCGATCGCTCGCTGGGCCGGGCGATCGGGTACCGCTACCACGACGGCGAGCCGTCGCTGATCGAGGGCCTGCTGAGCCGGGGCGATCGGCGCGTCGGGGCAGTGATCCGGCGCGTCTGGGAGAAAGGCGGACGTTTCGACGGATGGAGCGAGCATTTCTCGTACGCCCGCTGGACCGAGTCCGCCGCCGAGATGCTGCCCGCCTTCGGCGTGGACCTCGACTGGTTCACCACCCGCGAGCGCGAGCAGTCCGAGGTGCTGCCCTGGGACCACCTCGACTCCGGCCTCGACAAGGACTGGCTCTGGCAGGACTGGCAGGACTCGCTCGGCGAGTACGAGCAGGAGGACTGCCGCTGGACCCCGTGCTTCGACTGCGGCGTCTGCCCGTCGATGGACACCGAGATCCAGATCGGCCCGACCGGTAAGAAGCTGCTGCCCCTGACCCCCGTCAACAACCTGCGGGTCCCTGCACAGGCATAGGAGCAGGACAATTTCCCCCAAGAACCAGCCGGTGGGCGGCCAGGCGCCGGTCGTCCAGCGGATCCGGATCCGGTATGCGAAGCGCGGCCCACTGCGTTTCACGTCACACCGTGACTTCGCGCGTGCCTTCGAGCGGGCGTTGCGGCGGGCCGGTGTGCCGATCGCCTTCTCCCAGGGCTTCACCCCACACCCCAAGATTTCGTACGCCAGCGCGGCGCCCACCGGCGTCGGCAGCGAGGCGGAGTACCTGGAGATCGGCCTGCGGGCGGAGGTCGACCCGAACCAGCTCCGGCTCGCCCTCGACGCCGCCCTTTCCCCTGGTCTCGACGTTCTGGACGCCGTGGTGGCCGACGCGGGCAGCCTGGCCGACCGGATCGACGCGTCCCGCTGGCGGATCGAGCTGCCCTCGGTCGACCCGGTGGTGGCGGCCGCGGCGGTCCAGGCCTTCCTCGACGCCGGCGAGGTGCCGGTCGAGCGGATGACCAAGCAGGGCCGGCGCACGTTCGACGCCCGGGCCGCAGTGACCCACTTCGCTGTGACGGAGCAGTCCGACCTACCTTCCGGGGCGTTCCCAGCACCGTGTGCGATAATCGACCTTGTCGTACGACAGGTAACGCCCGCCGTACGACCCGATGACGTCCTTTCCGGCCTTCGTGTCGTGGCTGGCCTGGAGCCGCCGGTGCCCCCACGGGTGACCCGGCTGGCCCAGGGCACGCTCACCGCGCAGGGGGAGATCGTCGATCCGTTGGACGCGGATCGCGAGGATGCGGCCATCGGAGGGCGCTAGCTGAACCGCGGCCTGCGCCCGAACGGCAGACTTCGGCCGCCCGTCCGCTAACCCGGCCGGGACCGAAACACTTGCGGCAGCCCTGCGTGGCAGCGCTCAAACGCGCCCGGGGCCGCCAGAAACTGGAGAGCGCCCATGCTCGATAACGAGCCCCAAAACCCTTTGGGAAATGAGCGCGGTGAGACGAGCGACGTGGCAACGCCACCCGCCGATACTGCCGCCGATAGCACCACTACCACCCCTGCCCGTCGCACGAGGACCACGCGCCGCAAGGCCGCGGCGCCTGCCGCTTCGGCCGAAGCGGCGCCGACCGACGCTGGATCCGCCGAGGCTGAGTCCGCCGCAGGTCGGTCCGCCGCAGGTGGATCTGCCCCGGGTGGGGCCGCCGGGACCGCATCGGCCGCGGCGGGCTCTGTCGAGCCGGGTGCCGCCGCCGAGGGGGCGGCCACCGAGGCCGCCGCGCCGCCGGTGAAGCCGGCGAAGGCCACCCGGAGCCGCCGCAAGGCGACCGCGGCTGCCGCTCCCGCCGCCGCAGCGGAGCCGGCTGCTTCAAGCGAGACTGCCGTGCCGGCCTTGTCCGCCGCGTCCGCCGGCTCAGTTGTTTCCGCGGGCTCGGGTGAGCCAGCGGGTTCGTCGGCTTCGTCGGGCTCGGGTGAGTCGGCTGCCGGCGAGGCGGCCGAGGCCGCGCCGCCGGTCAAGGCGACGCGCAGCCGGCGCAAGAAGGCTGCCGCGCCCGCCCCGGTCGAGCCGGAGCCGGTCGTCGCGGTCGAGCCGCTGATCGCCGGCGAGGAGCCGGCGGTCGAGGCGCCGGCCGAGGACGAGCCGGTCGCCGAGGCGCCGGTCGAGCCGGCCCCCATCATCGGCGTGCTTCCGCTGGACGACGACTTCGTCGAGGAGGAGAAGCCGGCCGGCCGCCGTGGCCGCCGCGCCGCGCTGCCTCCGGCCGTGCTTTTCATGCCGCCCGACCCGATCGAGGCCGAGCCGGCCCCGACCGGCCGCCGGTCCCGCCGGGGCGCGGCCACCGCGCCGTCCGCGGCCACCGTGCCGCCGGCCGTCGCCGAGCCCGCGGTCACCGAGACCGAGGCCGCCGTCGCCGAGGTCCCGGCCGAGGAGCCGGCCGAGGGCTCCCGCCGCAGCCGGCGTCGCCGTCGCGGCGCCGCCGAGGAGCCGGCCGAGCCCGTGGCCGCCGACCCGGCCGAGGCGACCGAGGAGGTCACCGCGCCCGTCGACGAGGTGGACGAGTCCGCCGACGACGTCGAGGAGGGCATCGAGGACGAGTCCGAGGACGACGAGTACACCTCCGGCCGTCGCCGCCGCCGTCGTGGCCGTCGCGGCCGGGGCCGAGGCAAGGGCCCGTCCGACGACGATGACGAGGCCGCCGAGGCCGAGGAGGGCGCCGCGGCCTCCGTCGAGGACGAGTCCGACGAGGGCGACGAGGAGTCCGACGAGGGCGACGGGGTGACCCGCCGCCGGCGTCGGCGCCGCCGCAAGGGCTCGAGCGGTGACTCCGAGACCGGGGGCATCGAGGACGGCGTGCACACCGTCGTACGGGTGCGCGAGCCGCGCCGCACCGACGAGGTGCAGGGCGTCTCCGGCTCGACCCGGCTCGAGGCCAAGCGCCAGCGCCGCCGGGACGGCCGCGAGCAGCGCCGTACCCGTCCGCCGATCCTGAGCGAGTCCGAGTTCCTGGCCCGCCGCGAGGCGGTCGACCGGGTCATGGTCGTCCGGCAGAAGCCGGACCGCATCCAGATCGCCGTGCTCGAGGACGGTGTCCTGGTCGAGCACTACGTGTCCCGGATCAGCTCGGGCACGATGGTCGGCAACGTGTACCTCGGCAAGGTGCAGAACGTGCTGCCCAGCATGGAGGCGGCGTTCGTCGACGTCGGCCGGGGCCGCAACGCGGTGCTCTACGCCGGCGAGGTCAACTGGGACGCCACCGGGCTGGAGGGGCGCGCCCGCTCGATCGAGCAGGCGCTGAAGTCCGGCGACTCGGTGCTGGTGCAGGTCACCAAGGACCCGATCGGGCACAAGGGCGCCCGGTTGTCCAGCCACATCGCGCTCTCCGGCCGGCACCTGGTCTACGTGCCCAACGGCAACGCGTCCGGGATCAGCCGCAAGCTGCCCGACACCGAGCGCAAGCGCCTGCGGGACGTGCTGAAGAAGCTGGTGCCGGACGGCGCCGGGGTGATCGTGCGGACCGCGGCCGAGGGCGCGAGCGAGGACGAGCTGGCCCGCGACGTCAAGCGGCTGCAGGCGCAGTGGGAGGAGATCCAGCGCAAGGCCGCCGAGGGCCACGCGCCGGTCGCCCTCTCCGAGGAGCCCGACCTGGTCATCCGGGTGGTGCGCGACCTGTTCAACGAGGACTTCCGCGAGCTGGTGGTGCAGGGCGACCAGGCGTACGCCGAGGTGGAGAACTATCTCAACTCGGTGTCGCCGGACCTGGTCGAGCGCCTGCACCGGTACACCGGGACCGCCGACGTCTTCGCCGACAAGCGGATCGACGAGCAGATCCTCAAGGGCCTCGACCGCAAGGTGTTCCTGCCCTCGGGCGGTCACCTGGTGATCGATCGCACCGAGGCGATGACGGTCGTCGACGTGAACACCGGCAAGTACACCGGCGCGGGCGGCAACCTCGAGGAGACGGTCACCCGCAACAACTTGGAGGCGGCCGAGGAGATCGTGCGCCAGCTGCGGCTGCGCGACCTCGGCGGCATCGTGGTGATCGACTTCATCGACATGGTGCTGGAGAGCAACCGCGAGTTGGTGCTGCGGCGGCTCACCGAGTGCTTGGGCCGCGACCGTACGAAGCACCAGGTCACCGAGATCACCTCGCTCGGCCTGGTGCAGATGACGCGTAAGCGGATCGGGTCGGGACTGCTCGAAGCGTTCAGCGAGACCTGCGACCACTGCAAGGGCCGGGGTGTGCTGATCCACACCGAGCCGGTGCCGGAGAAGCGGAGCAACGGCGGCGGCGGTGCGGGCAACCAGGTGAAGGCGGTCGCGGCGGCCGCCCGTACCGAGCAGCCGCCGGCGCCGCAGCAGCCCGCCGCCACCTCGTCGCGGTCCCGCCGCCGGCGCGGGTCGGCGGCGGCAGCGGAGAGCGCCCCGGCCGAAATCGCGCCGACTGAGATCGTGCCGGCCGAGATCGCGCCGGTGGAGAGCGTGCCGGCCGGGACCGCGCCGGCGGCGACCACGTCGGCGGGGGCGTCGGCTCTCGAGGGCGATGACCCGGTGGCCGTCACGGCCGGCCTGCCCCCGGTGCACGGCTCGGGGATCGTGTCGGTGTCCGCGCCCGCGCTGACCGGGGCCGATCCGGACGACGAGTACGACATCAGCGGCTACGACCTGTCCCGCTACGAGGCGCCGGCGGCCGAGCCGGCGGAGGTGGCGGAACCGGCCGAGCCGATGCGGCTGACCGGGTCGGACGATCCGGACGCGGCCGACGAGGACGACGAGGACGACGACGAGCCGGTGGGCGCGGGCGCGGGTCGCCGGCGTTCGCGACGCGGCGGGACCCGGCGGCGTACCCGCCCGTGACGGCAGGTGCGGGAGCGGTTTGGTAAAGAAACTTAACAGCCGAGCCGCTCCCCGCCGTCCATGTCCGCTACCCTGCGAGGATCGATCTTTCCCCCCGAGGAGACATCCCCGTGCGACGCTTCGCGCCCCTTCTTCTGCTCCCGCTGCTGATGGCCGGCTGCTCGGATGCCGGCGGCGACGCGACCGCCACCGCGACCGGCGCCACCCCCGGTGCCGGTGGCGCCTCGGTGGTGGCGCCCGCGCCGGTCGACCCGTCGGTGGCCGCCTCGGCCGACAAGGCGCTGTCCAGCAACACCAAGGCGATCTGCGCGCAGGCCGAGCGCACCACCACGAGCTTCGGCCAGACCTTCATCGCCGACCTGCAGATGCAGATCGACGCCGCCGGCCAGGGCGCGGCGGCCAAGGCCCAGGCGCAGCAGAAGATCGACCGGGACGTGTCGAGCTTCTCGTCGGCGCTGTCCGGGATGGCCAAGCTCGCCGACGACAAGGCGCTCAAGACGGCCCTGACCCGGATGAGCAAGCAGGCCGAGGCGTTCAAGGGTGACCTCACCAAGATCAACGCCGAGAAGATGGCCGCCATCACGAGTACGCTCGACAAGGCGTGCGGGCGCGACTGAAACCCCCGGATTGGGATCGGCGCGCCGCATGAAGTACGCTTGCCGACGGCGCTTTTCCATGCGCCGTGCCCCGGGCCGGTTCTCATGCACGTCCGGGCCAGCACCATCCGCCAAGCAGCGGTCTTCGCTGCGTAAGTCTCAGGGAGTCCGCGTCCGATGTACGCGATCGTCAAGACCGGCGGCAAGCAGTACAAGGTTGCCGAGGGCGACGTGATCGAGGTCGAGAAGCTCGCGGGTGCGCCCGGCGACGCGCTCACGCTCGCCGCTGTCCTCCTCGTCGACGGTGACAACCTGGTGACCGACGCGGCCAAGCTTGCCAACGTGACGGTGTCCGGCGAGATCGCCGAGCACACCAAGGGTCCGAAGATCCGGATCCACAAGTTCAAGAACAAGACCGGCTACCACAAGCGCCAGGGGCACCGTCAGCCGCTGACCCGCGTCAAGGTCACCGGCATCAAGAGCGGGAAGTAGGGATCACTCATGGCTCACAAAAAGGGTGCTTCCAGCTCGCGGAACGGTCGTGACTCCGCCGCGCAGCGGCTCGGCGTCAAGCGGTTCGGCGGTCAGCTGGTCAACGCCGGCGAGATCCTGATCCGTCAGCGTGGCACGAAGTTCCACCCGGGCGAGCTCGTCGGCCGTGGCGGCGACGACACGCTGTTCGCGCTGGCCACCGGCAACGTGCAGTTCGGCACGGTCCGCGGTCGCAAGACCGTCAGCATCGTCCCGGTCGCGGAGTAAATTTCTTTCCAAGCGGGCCACGGACCCTCGGGTCCGCGGCCCGCTTGTGTTTTGCCGGAAAAAACGGGAGTTGAAGGCAGTGACCACGTTCGTCGACCGGGTCGTGCTGCACCTGCAGGCGGGTGACGGCGGGCACGGCTGCGTCTCGGTGCGCCGGGAGAAATTCAAGCCGCTCGGCGGCCCCGACGGCGGCAACGGCGGGCACGGCGGCAGCATCACGCTGGTCGTCGACCCACAGCAGCACACGCTGCTCGACTTCCACTTCCATCCGCACATCAAGGGTGGCAACGGCGGCGGTGGCGCGGGCGCGAACCGCGACGGCGCCAACGGCAAGGACCTGGTCCTCGAGGTGCCGGACGGCACGGTCGTGCAGACCGCGGACGGCGAGGTGCTGGCCGACCTGGTCGGCGCCGGCACCAGCTTCGTGGTGGCCCGCGGCGGTCGCGGCGGCCGGGGCAACGCTTCGCTGGCGAACACCCGCCGCAAGGTCCCCGGCTTCGCCGAGCTGGGCGAGCCCGGCGACCGGCTCGACGTGGTGCTCGAGCTCAAGAGCGTCGCCGACGTGGGTCTGGTCGGCTTCCCGTCGGCCGGCAAGTCGTCGCTGATCTCGGTGATGTCGGCGGCCAAGCCCAAGATCGCCGATTACCCGTTCACCACGCTGGTGCCCAACCTCGGCGTGGTCCAGGCCGGCGACCAGACCTTCACGGTGGCCGACGTGCCGGGCCTGATCCCGGGCGCGGCCACCGGCAAGGGCCTGGGCATGCAGTTCCTGCGGCACATCGAGCGCACCTCGGTGCTGGTGCACGTGCTCGACGCGGCCGCGCCCGAGATCGAGCGCGACCCCCTGGCCGACCTCGACGCGATCGAGGCCGAGCTGGCCGCGTACGGCGGTCTCGAGGACCGCCCCCGGCTGGTGGTGCTCAACAAGATCGACATTCCGGACGGCCGCGACCTCGCCGAGATGGTCCGCCCCGACCTGGAGGCGCGCGGATACCGCGTCTTCGAGGTCAGCGCGGTGACCCGCGAGGGACTCAAGGAGCTGGTGTACGCGCTGGCCGCGGTCGTCGAGGAACACCGGCTGGCCAAGCCGCCGGCCGAGCCGACCCGGGTCGTGGTGCGCCCCCGCGCGGTGGACGAGAGCGGCTTCACGGTCGAGCAGGACTCCGACGGCGTCTACGTGGTGCGCGGCATCAAGGTCGAGCGCTGGATCCGGCAGACCAACTTCGACAACGAGGAGGCCGTCGGCTACCTCGCCGACCGGCTCGAGCGGCTCGGCGTCGAGGCCGAGCTGGCCAAGAAGGGCGCCCAGCCCGGCGACCCGGTGCGGATCGCCGACCGGGAGTTCGACTGGCAGCCCAACGCCGGCGAGTTCGTGGCCGGGCCGCGCGGCACCGACGCCCGCCTCGAGGAGGAGAGCGGCCGGGCCACCGCGGCGCAGCGGCTCGCCGCCCGCAAGGCCCGGCGCGTCCGCTCCGACGACGAGCTGCTGCACATGTCCGCCGACGGCACGGTCAGCACGCTGGCCAACGCCCAGCGGCCGGTGCTCGTCACCGACGAGGACGACGACGAGGACGACACCGACGAGTAGGGGGTCGGCCGATGGGGGTCGCCGGTCCTGCGGCGTGACGCCAGACAATGCCTGGGCCACGCCGCAGCCTGTCTCCGACTTCGACGGCGGCGCTAGTCCAGCAGACCGATCGCGCCGCGCGCACGCCGTACCGTCGCAAGCGCCGCAGGCCGCACGGCGGCCTTGCCCTCCGCCAAGATCTCGCGGACGTAGCCGGGGTCGTCGGACAGCTCGGCGTAACGCTTGCGGATGGGTGCCAGCAGTGCCTCCACCGCATCGGTGACGTCGCGCTTGAGGGCGCCGTAGGACGTGTACGCGCCCGGCGCCTCACCGGTGCACTCGGCCAGGATCGCCAGCAGGTTGGTGACGCCCGGCTGGTTCTCCGGATCGTGCCGGACGACGCCGACGGTGTCGGTGACCGCCCGGGAGATCGTCCGGCGGATCAGCTCGGGCGGGTCGAGCAGCCCGATGCGGCCGGCCGACGAGCGCGCGCTCTTGCTCATCTTGGCGGACGGGTCGGCCAGATCCATGATCCGGGCGGCCGACTCGGGCCGGACCCCCTCGGGCACCACGAAGGTCTCGCCGTAGCGCGCGTTGAACCTGGTGGCGAGCGTGCGGGCGAGCTCGAGGTGCTGATTTTGATCTTCGCCGACCGGAACCTGGTGGACGTCGTGCACGAGGATGTCGGCGGCCATCAGGACGGGGTAGCTGAGCAGGCTGAGCCGCACCGGCGCGCTCTGCTTGCCACCGGCGCCTGGTCCTTCGGACGGCGCGGAGAACCCGGGCGAATGGGCGGCCGACTTCTCCTTGAACTGGATCATGCGAGCCGCCTCGCCGAAGTGACAGACGCATTCGAGCAGGTAGTGCAGCTCGGTGTGCTCGGGGATCTGTGAGTGGGCGATCAGCGGGGTGCGTTTCGGATCGACGCCGGCGGCCAGCAGCAGCGTGGCCACCTCGAGGGTCTTCTGCCGGAGCACCTGTGGATCGTGTTCCATGGTCATCGCGTGCAGGTCGGCGATCATGGCGATCGACCCGACCTCCTGCTGATCCCGCACGAGCGGGCGCATGGCGCCGAGCAGGTTGCCGAGGTGCAGGTTGCCGGTGGGCTGAAAGCCGGTGAGTCGTTTCATGGCCGGTTCCTTCCGGGTACGGGCTGCCCCGCCGGGATCGGCCTCGCTGCATGCGAAACGGCCGCCCGGAAGGGGCGGCCGCGGATGAGGTCATGCGCGTGGGTGAGCCGCCCGTCAGGGCAGCCACCAGCAGAGGTTGAGCGCGCGCATGTCCTCCATGGTAGCGCTCGGTCGCACCGCGAGGCGACCGTGTGCCGTCCGGGACCGGCAGGCATGATGGTCGTCATGCCGCTCACCCGTGCCGAGGCCGCTACCCGCGCCGCCCTCGTCGATGTCCACGAGTACGAGATCCACCTCGACGTCACCGCGGACGGGGACACCTTCGCGTCGCGTACCGTGGTGCGCTTCTCGGCCACGCCGGGTGCGGCCACGTTTCTGGAGTTCGAGCCGGTCTCGGTCTCGTCTCTGACGCTGAACGGGCAGGCAGTGCCGTCGTCGGCCATGGCGGACGGGCGGCTGATGCTCTCCGATCTGGCCGCCTCGAACGAGCTCGCCGTGACCGCCACGATGCGGTACTCGAACACGGGCGAAGGGCTGCACAAGTACGTCGATCCGGCCGACGGGAACGTCTACCTCTACCAGCACCTGTTCATCAACAACGCGGGGCGGGTGCTGCCGGCCTTCGACCAGCCCGACATGAAGGCGTCCGTCAAGGTGTCGGTGACCGCTCCCGAGACCTGGAAGGTGGCGGCCAACGGCGAGCTGGTCTCGCACTCGGCCGGCGAGTGGTCCTTCGCCCCGACGAAGCCGATCTCGACCTACCTGGCCACGCTGTTCGCCGGTCCGTTCCACGCGGTGACCGATTCGCACGACGGCATCCCGCTGGCGCTGTACGTGCGCGCCGCGCTCGCCGAGCACCTCGATGAGCAGGCCGAGGAGCTGTTCACGGTCACCAAGCAGTGCCTCGACCGCTATCACGAGATGTTCGACATCAGGTACCCCTTCGGGCACTACCAGCAGGCGTTCGCGCCCGAGTTCAACTTCGGCGCCATGGAGTACCCCGGCCTGGTGATCTTCCGGGACGAGATGATCTATCGCTCGGCGGTCACCGAGAGCCAGCGCGAGGCCCGGGCCAACGTGATCGCGCACGAGATGGCGCACATGTGGTTCGGCGACCTGGTGACCATGGCCTGGTGGGACGACCTGTGGCTGAACGAGTCGTTCGCCGAGTACCTGGGCACGCGGGTCGCGGCGGAGGCGACCCGGTTCACCGGGACCTGGACCACCTTCGCCATGCAGCGCAAGGCCTGGGGACTGCGGGCCGACCAGCATCCGTCGACCCATCCGGTGGCGCCCGAGTCGGTGGCGGACACCGACGAGGCGCTTCTCAACTTCGACGGCATCTCGTACGCGAAGGGCGCGGCGACCCTCAAGCAGCTGGTCGCCTGGGTGGGCGACGAGGCGTTCCGGCGCGGGCTCAACGCGCACTTCGCGGCGCACGCGTACGGGAACGCCACGCTCGACGACCTGCTGTCGGCGCTGGCCGCGGCCAGCGGGCGGGATCTCTCGGCGTGGGCCGCGGTGTGGTTGCGGCGGGCGCAGGTCAACACCTTGCGTACGTCGATCGGCGCGGACGGTTCGGTTGCCGTGCTGCAGACCGCTCCCGCGGAGTATCCGACGCTCCGGCCGCATCGGCTCGAGATCGGCCGCTACGAACAGGGCGCGGACGGCGCTGTCGTGCGGCAGTCGCTGGTCTCGGCGGAAATCGCCGCGACGGAGCGGACGGAGATCTCCGGTCTCTCGGACGTTTCCGACAAGTCCGGCCTGCTGCTGCTCAACGACGGCGATCTCACGTACGCGAAGATCCGGCTCGACGAGGCGTCGGCGGCGGCGGTGCCCAGCCTGCTGCCGCTGATCGACGACTCGCTGGCGCGCGCGGTGCTCTGGGCCTCGACCCTGGACGCCGTGGTGGACGGCGAGCGGCCGGTCGCCGAGCTGGTCACGCTCGTGCTGGCGGCGTTGCCGATGGAGACCGAGGTGGTGATCGTCGAGGACGTGCTGCGGGCCACCCGTGGCCTGGTCGACCGCTACGCCACCGCCGAGACCCGGCCGGCCGCGCTCGAGCTGGTCGCCCAGGCCACCGACCGCCTGCTCGCCGCTTCGGAGCCGGGCGGGTCGCGGCAGCTCGCGGCGGCGCGCGGGTTGATCGGGGCCACGGTCGAGACGGCACGCCTGCAGGACTGGCTGGCCGGCACGGGCGTGCCGGAAGGGCTGGCGATCGACGCCGACCTGCGGTGGCTGATCCTCTATCGCCTGGTCGTGCTGGGCGCGGCGGGCCGGGCCGAGATCGACGCCGAGTTCGAGCGGGACCGTAGCTCCACCGGCGAGCAGTGGGCCGCGCGGTGCCGGGCCGCGGTGCCCGACGCCGACGCGAAGGCCGCGGCCTGGGCGGCGATCGTCGAGGACGTCTCGCTCTCCAACCGGCTCGTCGAGATGACGGCCTCCGGCTTCTGGCAGCCGGAGCAGCTCGGACTGCTGGCCCCGTACGTGCCCCGGTACTTCGCCGAGATGCCGTCGATGATGCGGCTCCGGAGCGGGATGAGCGCGGAGCGGACGGCCGGGCTCGCGTACCCGGATGTGGTTGTCGACCCGGAGACCCGGCGACTCGCCGCCGAGCTGTTGGCCCACGAACATCTCGACCCGATCCTGCGGCGGGTCGTGCAGGACCTGGACGACGACATGCGCAAGGCGCTCGACGCGCGCTCCTGACCTTCGCGAACCCATCTTGCCCACCGCTCCCAGCCGCTACCCTCGCCCCAAGGGGGTATGCGTGGAGTGGTCGGAGGAGCTCGCCGGTGGCCTGCTGCGGGCCGCCCCGGACGCGATCCTGGTCACGGCGGGCGACGGGCGGATCGTGCTGGTCAACGACCGGGCCGAGGAGCTGTACGGCCGGCGCCGCGACGAGCTGCTCGGCACCCACATCGAGTCCCTGGTCACCGACGACGCCCGGCTGATGCCGCCCGGGCGGCGCAAGCGGCTCGCGGAGGGCCGGGCGGGGCCGGTGGGGGCGGTGACCGCGACCATCCGCCGAGGGGACGGCGTCGAGATCCCCGTCGAGTCGTCGGTGTCGCTCGTCGACACACCGCAGGGCCGGCTCGCCGTCTGCGTGGTCCGGGACCTCAGCGAACGGGCGCGCGCCGAGCAGGAGAAGGCACGGCTGCGGGCCGAGGCGCAGATGCACCGCAGCCAGCGGCTGGAGAGCCTCGGGCAGCTGGCGGGCGGGATAGCGCACGACTTCAACAACATGCTCGGCGTGATCGTGAACTACGCGAACTTCGTCATCGAGGAGGCGGAGTCGCCGTCGCCGGACCTGAAGGCGATCGCGGCGGACGCGCGGCAGGTGGTGCGGGCCGGGGAGCGGGGGACCGATCTGACGCATCAGTTGCTGTCCTTCGCGCGGCGGGAGGTTGTGCGGCCGCAGGTGCTGGACCTCAACGCGGTGATCTCCTCGGTCGAGGAGATGCTGCGGCGGACGCTGGGGGAGCACATCAGCCTGCTGGTGCGGGCCGCGCCGGGGCTGCCGGCCGTGGTGTGCGACCCGGGGCAGATCGAGCAGCTTCTGGTGTGCCTGGCGGTCAATGCCCGGGATGCCATGCCGAGCGGCGGCGATCTGGTGATCGACACCTCGCGGCACGGCGATCAGGTGCGGCTCCGGGTCAGCGATTCGGGACAGGGCATGCCGCCCGAAGTCGTCGAACGAGCCTTCGAACCATTTTTCACGACAAAAGGCAGCGGAGGGGGATCCGGGCTGGGCCTCGCCACCGTGTACGGCATCGTCACGCAGGCCGGCGGGGAGGTCAGCCTGGCGTCCTCGGAGGGGCTGGGGACCACGGTGACCGTGCTCCTGCCGGCCTCCGCCGAGAAATCGGATCTGTCGCCGGTCGGCGACAAATCGCCGGAGCGGGGGCGCGGGGAGACGCTGCTGGTGGTGGAGGACGAGGAGGCGTTGCGGGACGTCGCCGGGCGGATCCTGAGCGGCGCCGGCTATCGGGTGCTAGCCGCCCCGTGCGGGCCGGCGGCGCTGGAGCTCGCGGCGGAGCACGAGGGGCCGATCGACCTGCTGCTGAGCGACGTGGTGATGCCCGGGATGCTGGGCAAGGAACTGGCCGAGCGGCTGACCGGGGTGCGTCCGGCCACCCGGGTGCTCTACATGTCCGGGTACGCCCAGCCCGTGCTGCATTCGCAGGGCACGCTCGATCCCGGCGTGGCTCTGCTGGAGAAGCCGTTCACGGCGGACGACCTGCTGGCGGCGGTGCGCGACAGACTGGACGATTGATCCCCGTCGCCGCTCGAGGGCCGCCCTTGATCGGAAAAGGGCCTATATTTTGCTGATGCGCCGGATCGGGATCATGGGTGGAACCTTCGATCCGATCCACCACGGCCACCTGGTGGCCGCCAGCGAGGTGCAGGCCCGCTTTGACCTGGACGAGGTCGTCTTCGTGCCCACCGGCCAGCCGTACGAGAAGGGCAGGGTCTCCCCGGCCGAGGACCGCTACCTGATGACGGTCATCGCGACCGCCTCGAACCCGCGCTTCCACGTCAGCCGGGCCGACATCGACCGCGACGGGCCCACCTACACCGTCGACACCCTGCGAGACATGCGAGCGATCTTCGGGTCCGACGCCAAGCTGTACTTCATCACCGGCGCCGATGCGCTCGCTCGCATCCTGAGCTGGAAGGACGCGATGGAAATGTTCCGGATGGCGCACTTCGTGGGCGTCACCCGGCCCGGGTTCGAGCTTTCCGACGACCACCTCCCGGAGGATTCGGTCAGCCTCGTCGAAGTGCCGGCCATGGCGATCTCCTCGTCCGCCTGCCGGACGCGCGTGGCCGAGGGCCAGCCGGTGTGGTATCTGGTTCCCGATGGTGTTGTGCAGTACATCAACAAGCGGGGCCTGTATCGGGGCTCGGGAAATGTCACACGGGTGTGAGACGCTTGTATCTCCAGGACACCGAACGAGGGGACGCTCTTGCCCGTCAGCGAACGCGCGCTTGAACTGGCGATGACGGCCGCGCAGGCCGCCGCCGACAAGAAGGCGCAGGACATTGTCGTCATCGACGTCGCCGAGCAGCTCTACATCACCGACGCCTTCGTGATCGCCTCCGCGTCCAACGAGCGGCAGGTCATCGCGATCGTCGACGCGATCGAGGAAGCCCTGGTCAACCTGCCGGAAAAGGCGAAACCCGTGCGCCGCGAGGGCGAGCGTCAGGGCCGGTGGGTGCTGCTCGACTACGTCGACATCGTCGTCCACGTCCAGCACGCCGAGGAGCGGGAGTTCTACGCCCTCGACAAGCTGTGGAAGGACTGCCCGACGATTCCGTTCGTCGACCGAGATCTGGCCGACGCCGACGCATCGTGAGTCGCTTGATCGTTTGGCGGCACGGCAACACCGACTGGAACGCGGGTCATCGCGTCCAGGGGCAGACCGACGTGCCGCTGAACGCGGTCGGCCGGCAGCAGGCGGTCGACGCCGCCGAGCTGCTGGTCAAGATGCGGCCCGACGCGATCGTCTCCAGCGACCTGCAGCGCGCCGCCGACACCGCCGCCGCGCTGGCCGCCCTGACCGGCCTGTCGATCAGCTACGACAAGCGCCTCCGCGAGCGGTACTTCGGCGACTGGCAGGGCCTCACCATGATCGAGGTGGCCGAGCGGCACCCCGACCAGTACGACCGGTGGAAACGCGGCCAGGAGGTCGGCGGCGCGGTCGAGAGCCTGCCCGATCTGGGCAAACGCGTCTGCGAGGCGCTGCATGAGGCGGCCGCGCTGGCGCCGCCGGGCGGCACGGTCGTGGTGGCCACGCACGGGTCGGCGGCCCGGCAGGGCGTCGGGCAGCTGCTGGGGTGGCCGCCGGCGCAGTTGCGCACGCTGCGCGCGCTGCAGAACTGCCATTGGGTCGAGCTCACCCACGACCGTGATCGAGGGTGGCAGGTCGCGGCGTACAACGTGGGGCGGTTCACCGACCGGCCGGTTCCACCGCCGGCCTGAGGAACTCCCGGGGATCCGGTAGCGTCCCACAACCATGCGGATCCGTCGTGCTGCCGTTCTGGTGACGCTCGTTCTCGGCCTGGCCGGTTGCGGCGGCGGGGGGACGGAGCCCGCCGGCGCGCCGTCCGGGTCCGTTTCGCCGCTTCCGTCCGCCTCCGCGCCCAGCTCTCTGTCCGCCTCCCCCTCTTTGTCCGCCTCCCCCACTTTGTCCGCCTCCCCCTCGGGGGCCGGCGCCACCTCCGGCACCACCGCGAGCAACGCCGAGACAATCACCGGGACGGTCGAGGCCGGTGTCGAGCCCAACTGCCGCCTGATCAAGGATGACGCCGGTTCTCACCTGCTGTTCTTCGACGATTCGTCGCTGAAGGCCGAGGCGCCCGTGGGCCGCAAGGTCACCGTGACCGGCCGTTCGGAGCCCAAGATGATGTCCACCTGCCAGCAGGGCATCCCCTTCATCGTGTCCGCGGTGCGTCCGGCGTGATCGCCTGCTTTGGGCGCCGCGTGATCGCCTTTTGCGCGCCCGTGATCCACTGTCGTGCGTGCCGCCTGATCGTTTCGTTCCGCGCCGGTGCGGTCTGGCGGGCTCCGATCGGTTAACGTGCGTCGCATGCCCGTCGCGGTCGTCACCGACTCCACCGCGTACCTGCCCGCCGAGTTGAGCGGCTCGTATGACCTGACCGTCGTCCCTCTCACCGTGGTGATCAACGGCGCCGAGGGTCTGGAGGGCCTGCAGATCCAGCCCGCCGAGGTGGCCCGCGCCCTGAGCGCCCGCCGCTTCGCCGTCAGCACGTCCCGTCCCGCCCCGTCGCAGTTCGCCGACGCGTACCACCGGCTCTTGAAGGCCGGCGCCGACGGCATCGTCTCGGTCCACCTGTCGGCCAAGCTGTCCGGGACCTACGAGGCGGCGTGCCTGGCCGCCACCGAGATAGGCGACCAGGTCCGGGTGGTCGACAGCAAAACCACCGGGATGGGCCTGGGCTTCGCCGCCCTGGCCGCCGCCGCGGCGGCAACCCGAGGCCAAGACCTGGATTCCGTACGCGCGGCGGCCGCCGACCACGCCTCCCGGGTGAGCACCCTCTTCTACGTCGACACCCTGGAGTTCCTCCGCCGCGGAGGCCGCATCGGCGCCGCGTCGGCCCTGCTCGGCACGGCCCTGGCGGTGAAGCCCATCCTCCACGTCGCGGACGGCGGCATCGTGGTGCGCGACAAGGTCCGCACCGCCGGCCGGGCCCTGGCCAAGCTGGTGGACCTGGCGGTGGAGGCGTCCGGCGAGGGCGAGGTCGACATCGCCGTCCACCACCTCGAGGCCCCCGAGCGAGCAGCCGCCCTGGCCGACTCCATCGCCATGCGCCTCTCCGACCGCCTGCAAGACTGCTACATCACCGAGATAGGCGCGGTCGTGGCCGCCCACGTAGGCCCGGGCCTCGCCGGCGTCGTCGTCCACCGGCGCCCCTGACCTGCCTGCGCCCGCGCCTTCGCGCCCGCTGCTTCGCGCCCGCGCCGTCCGTGCCCGCGCCTTCGCGCCCGCGGCCCTGTCCGCGCCTCCCGTGCCCGCGTCCGGGTGTTGCCCGCGTCCGTCTTTGGGCCGGCTGCGGGCGGCTGGTCAGGTGGCCGGCCAGCTGTCGATGACCCAGCGGGTCGGCTCGTAGCCCGCGGCCACCCTCAGGTGCGGGAGGACCTCGCGCCAGGCGCACACCTGGTCGCCGATCTGCACCTCGTCGGCCTCGGGGAGCAGCGCCGGCTCCTTGCCGTCCCAGACCGCGCGCGTGCGCCATCCCTGCTCGTCCGAGCCCATCAGCCGCAGCTCGGCCATGGGCGCGGCCGCCGCCTCCGGTGGTTGCAGGGCCTGGCGGGTGTACTCGTGGACGGCCAGCACCCGTTCGGCGCGGCGGACCGCCTGGTGCAGCGGGTGGCCCGATGGCGCCTTGTACGGCACCGTGCAGCCGTACTCGTCGTACCCGTACGCCATGGGTGTTATCGGCCGTGACGAGGCCGCGTAGATCTCTTCCGCCTGGGTGAAGAGCCCTCGCAGGTGCTCGCTCCCGTCCGCCGTGACCAGGAGCGTGCCGCGCTCCGGCGCGAACGCCACCGGCGTCCCGCCGACCTGCCCCTCCATCCGCTCGAGCCAGTGCTCCAGCAGCAGGTGCGACGTCCAGTAGGCGTCCCCGTCGTCCACGAACCGGACCACGACCGGCTCGCTCGCGACGCCGTGCAGCACCGCCCCGGACAGGTTTGCCCGGGCCGCCGCGAAGACCTCCTCCGCGCTCACCCCCCAACCGGCCGGCTGGTCCGGCCCGACGTAGGTCATGGTGTCCGGCAGATCGACCACCACGTACTCGAACAGGAACGGCAGGACCGGGCGCCTCAGTGGCAATCCCGGCGTGCCACCGCGCAACACGGGGCGCAGCAGCGGCCGGGCCTCCGCCCAGTCCAGCGGCAGCCGGGGAGTTGTCACCAGGCCGGCGACGAACCGATCCACCTGGCCTCTCCGTCGCCTGCCGCGCGCCGCCAGCAGCGGGGCAAGCTCCAGGATCGTCGGCGTCTCGTCGCCGTCCGCGGTGAAGCGGACCCGGAAACCGCGTGCGTCGTACCGTGCGTCGGTGAACCCTGCTCGGCGCAACCGGCGGATGACCTGACCGCCGAGCCGCGCTCGGGCAATCCTCTCCAGCAGGCCCACCCGACGCCCCATCTCCCTTGAGGCCGCCGACCTTAGCGCACGGCACCGACACTTTTTCGCCCGCGGATGACCCGGGCCTCGAGATTGTCGTCGAAGCGCAGGTCAGCGTCGAGTCCGGCGTTCCGCACGGCCTCGATCGCCGCGGGAACCTGTGCCTCGGTGATCTCCGAAAGCAGGATGCCGCGGGGCGCCAGCCACTCGCCGGCATGTGCGACCACGGCGCGGAAGATGTCGAGGCCGTCGTCGCCGCCGTCCAGGGCGGTGCGCGGTTCGTGATCGCGAGCCTCGGACGGCAGCAGCGGGATGTGGCGGGTGGCGACGTAGGGCACGTTGGCCAGCAGCACCGTGATCCGGCCGCGCAGGCCGCCGGGCAGAGCCTCGAAGAGATCGCCCTGGTGGACGTTCCGGCCGAGGTTGTCGCGGGCACAGGCGACCGCGACCGGGTCGACGTCGGCCGCGTGCAACTCGATCTCCGGCCGCAACGCCCGGACGGCCAGGCCCAGGGCGCCCGATCCGCAGCAGAGGTCGACCACGACCGCGCCGCGCTCGGCGTCCTCCGCGGCCGTGCGGACCAGGAGCTCACTGCGTACGCGTGGGACAAAAACCCCCGGACGGAGCCGGACCCGGACCCCGCAGAAGTCGGCGAAGCCGACGACCTGCTCGAGTGGCTCGCCCAGCGCGCGCCGATCGACCATCGCGGTCAGCGCGGCCTCGTCGGTCGCCGCGCCGGCCAGCACCGCCGCCTCGTCCTCGGCGAACACGCAGCCCGCGGCCCGTAGCCGAATGATCGCCTGGTCGACGGCGGGCGCCGAAATCCCCGATTTCACATGCCAGTCCTTAGCACAGAAGCGCCGCGCGTGGGAGTTATCCACAGTTCGGGGTTGTCCACAGGGCCTCCGGCAGAGATCACGCGAATTCCCTACCGTGCCGGGCGTGCGAGAGGACGACGTCGTAGCGGCAAGGCTGCGGTCGGTCCTGGCCGCGACGACCCACGATGTACGCGACCAGGCCGCCACCGCGGCCCCTCGCCGTGTCCTCCATGGCGGGCCGACGGTGATGTCCCGCTACACGAAGGCGCTGTCCGAGCTGGCGGAGGTCGGTGAGCCGCTGGAATGGACGGACGTGGTCAGCTCGTGGCCGGACGACGTCGACCTGGATCCGCTGCCCTCGCCGCCGTCCGAGGCCACAGAGTCCGTGCCGCCGTCCGGGGCCGCGCCGCCGCCCGAGCCCACGCCGCCCGAGGCCATGGCAGCGGTGCCGGAGTCCGATCCGACCGGCGGCTATCCACCGGGAACGGCCTGGGCGTCGCCGCCTGGCTCATTCGCCGGGAGCGCGACCTCGTCGGCTGGCTCGTCCGCCGGGAGCGCGACCTCGTCGCCTGGCTCATTCGCCGGGAGCGCCGTCTTGCCGCCCGGTTCGTCGGCCGCGAGCGTGACCTCGCCGCCCGACGACTCCGATGAACCGCGTCCGTCCCCCTCCGGAGATTCCATGCCCGAGTCCGATCCGTTTGGTCCGCCTCCGATGGCCGTGCGTCAGGCCGGCCGGCCGCTGCCGCCACCGTCCTGGGTGCTGCCCGAGGATCCGCAGGACACCACACCGTGGCCGGATCCGCACGACACGACCCCGTGGCCGGATCCGGCGACCGCGCCGTGGCCGGATCCGCCGGCGAGCTCGTGGCCGCGGTCGGCGGACGAGTCTCCCGACGAGCCGGAGCCGGCCCTGACCAGCGCCGGCGCGTTCGGTGGCGGCCGGCCGGACAGCGGCCGGCGCCTCGGCCTCGGCGCGTTCGATCCGGGGCGTCGGGGCGTCAAGGCGCTCGCGGCCGTCGCCGCCGTGGTCGCCCTGGTCGCCGGCCTGCTGGCGTGGCGATCCCGGCCGCGGGTCGATCCGGTCGCGCCGCCGCCCTTCGCGACCACCGACGCGGTGACCAAGTCGCCGGGGCAGGGCGTCGCCAGTCCGTCCGCCACCGAGATCGTGGTCGCGGTCGGTGGCAAGGTTCGCAAGCCCGGTCTGGTGCGCCTGCCGCCCGGCGCGCGCGTGGCGGACGCGCTGAACGCGGCCGGCGGCGCCGAGCCCGGCGTCGACGTGGCGATGCTCAACCTGGCGCGGAAGGTGGCGGACGGCGAGCTCATCATGGTCGGCGTCACCCCGTCGCCGGGCGTGGCCATGCCCGCCGGCCCCGGTCCCGCGGCCACCGGCGCCGCCGTGCCGGGCGGTGGCCCGATCAACCTGAACACCGCGACGCTCGCCGACCTCGACAGCCTGCCCGGCGTCGGTCCGGTCCTGGCGCAGCGCATCCTCGACGCCCGCGACGCGCAGGGCGGCTTCCGGGCGGTCGCCGACCTGCGGAAGGTCGACGGGATCGGCGATGCCCGCTTCGAGCAGCTGAAAGACCTGGTGACGGTGTGACCGGCGGGGTGCCGGATCTGCGGCTCGCCGGGTTCGCGGTGGCGACCTGGCTGGCGTCGCTCGCGGCGCTGTACCTCTCGGCCCGCTCCGGCCTGCTGCTGGGCGCGGCAAGCCTCGGCGCGGCGGCGGGAACCATGGCGTTCGTCAGCCGGAGCCCGGCCCGCTGGATCGCGGTGGCGACGCTGATCGGCGCGGGCTGCGGCGCCGGCATGACCGGGGCCCGGGTCACGACCCGCGAGTCCGGGCCGCTGGTGGCGCTGGTGCGCGCGGGGGATCCCGTACGCGTGGAGGCCGTCATCCGCGACGACCCACGCGCCTTGAGTGGATCGCCCGGTCGGCCCCCGACCTACCTGGTCGCCGTTGATCTTCGTAAGGTCGGCGCCGAGGACGCCCCCGCGCTGAGCTTGTCGGCCCGGGCGCTGGTGCTCGCCGGTGATCCGGCCTGGCGGGGTCTGTTGCCCGGGCAGCGTTTGATCGCCCGCGGCAAGCTGATGCCGCCGCGCGGTGGCGACCTGCGAGCGGCCGTGGTCTCGGTCAAGGAGGCGCCTGAGCTGATCGGGCGTCCGTCGTGGGTTCAGCGTGCCGCGGGAGTGCTGCGGGCGGGGCTGCAGCGGGCGTGCGAGCCGCTGCCCGACGACGCGGGTGGGCTGCTGCCGGGGCTAGTCGTCGGGGACACCAGCCGGCTCGACCCGGCGCTGCGTGATGACTTTCGGACGACCGGAATGACGCACTTGATGGCGGTTTCGGGCGCTAACGTCGTGATTTTGCTGGGCGTCGTGCTGTTCGCGATGCGGTGGACCCGCGCCGGTCCGGTGATGCGAGCGCTGGTCTGCGCGGTCGTGCTGGTCGGCTTCGTGATCCTGGCGCGGCCGTCGCCGAGCGTGGTGCGGGCGGCCGCGATGGGCGCGATCGGGCTGATCGGCCTGGCCTCCGGCCGGCAACGGGCGGCGTTGCCGGCGCTGGCCGCCGCGGTCGCGGTGCTTGTCCTGTACGACCCGGAGCTGGCGGCCGACCCGGGGTTCGCACTGTCGGTGCTGGCCACGTCGGGCCTGCTTCTGCTGGCCCCGCCGTGGCGGGACGCGCTGCGGCGGAGGGGATGGCCGCCGGGCGCCGCCGAGGCGCTGGCCGTTCCCGCGGCCGCCCAGGTGGCGTGCGGCCCGGTCGTCGCCGGGCTCTCGGGCGCCGTCAGCCTCGTCGCGATCCCGGCCAACCTCGTGGTCGTCCCGGCGATCGCCCCGGCCACCCTGCTGGGCGTCGCGTCGGCCGTGCTGTCCCCGGCGTGGCCGGCCGGATCGGAATTCGCGGCGTGGCTGGGCCACTGGCCGGCGAAGTGGCTCGTGGTGGTCGCGAGGTACGGCGCCCGGGTGCCGGCCGGCGCGCTGCCGTGGCCGGACGGGTTATGGGGAGCGCTCCTGCTCGCGGCGATCACGGTGGCGCTGCTGATCGCGGCCCGCCGGGCGGTGGTGCGCCGGCTCGTCCTGGTCGCGGCCCTGGCCGGGATGCTGGGCGCGCTGCCGGTGCGGCTGATGGCGTCCGGCTGGCCCCCGGCGAATTGGGTGATGGTGGCCTGCGCGGTCGGGCAGGGCGACGCGATCGTGCTGCCGGCCGGTCCGGCCCGGGCGGTCGTGATCGACTCCGGGCCGGAGCCCGACCCGGTCGACCACTGCCTGCGGCGGCTCGGCGTCCGGCAGGTGGTGCTGTTCGTGGTCAGCCATTTCCACGCCGACCACATCGGCGGCGTGGAGGGGGTGTTCCGGGGCCGGGACGTGGTGGCCGTCGCCGGACCGGACTGGCCGGATCCGCCCGCGGGACGGGCCTCCGTGGCGGCCGCGGCCGGTCGGCGTTCGTTGCACGCGGTGGGGCCGGGCTGGGCGTACGCGGTGGGCCGGCTGCGGCTGACGGTGATCGGGCCGTACGAGCCGCTGCACGGCACCAACTCGGACCCCAACAACAACTCGCTCGTGCTGCGGGCCGAGGTGGGCGGCGAGACGGTGCTGCTGCCCGGCGACGCGGAGACCGAGGAACAGGACGAACTGCTGCGGCATCTGGGCGCCTCGGCGCTGCACGCGGACGTTCTGAAGGTCGCCCACCACGGGTCGGGCTACCAATCGGCGGAGTTCCTCGACGTGATCGACCCGGCCGTGGCGCTCGTGTCGGTGGGGAAGGACAACGACTACGGGCACCCGAACGCGCCGCTGCTCGCGCGGCTGGCCCGCGGGGGAGCGCGAGTGCTGCGCACCGACCAGTCGGGGGATCTGGCCGCGGTCGCCACCGGACATGGGCTCGCGGTGGTGGCTCGGGGCTCGCCGCCGGGTTAGAAGCCGCCGGGTTGGAAAGCGCCGACACGCCCGAGTTGAGCGGTTTCGTCCGCATCGGCGGAGATGGATGATGATTACCCGGCCCGGGCGCGCGGACGTGGCAACCCGGCCTGATCGAGCGACTCTACGGGGGTCATCGTATGGCGGGCCGCCAATATGTCTGCTTTCGCTTTCGGTGATCAGCGATCTGCGCGTAGGAGTGAGGCTCGCGGCAACGTCATACCCCCGTGCGACGATATTGGGCGTGAACACCGCGCCCCCCGATCCGCTGTTGCTCGTTCTCGGCGACGAGGAGTTGCTCGCCGCGCGCGCGATCACGGCCGCGGTCGATGCGGCGCGTGCCGCCGATCCCGGGGCCGACGTCCGGGAGTATGAGGGCGGCGCGATCAGCGCGGGCGAGGTCGCCGAGATGCTGAGCCCGTCGCTGTTCGGCGGCCGCCGGGTGCTGGTGATCCGCAGTGGACAGGACGCGCGCAAGGATCTGATTGCCGCGCTGCTGGCGTATGCGAAGAGTCCCGACCCCGAGGTGACGCTGATCGTCGCCCACCTCGGCGGGGCCAAGGGCAAGGCACTCGCCGACGGCCTGCGCTCGGCCGGCGCCACCGTGGTGCCCGCGGTCAAGCTCAAGGGCGACCGGGAGCGCATCGCGTTCGTGCGCGACGAGTTCCGCCGCCACGGCGGTCGCTGCGACGAGTCGGCGGCGTCCGCGCTGCTCGCGTCGGTCGGCAACGACCTGCGGGAGATCGCGGCGGCCTGCTCGCAGCTGCTCGCTGACACCGACGGCAAGATCACCGAGGCGGTCGTCGCGCGGTACTACAAGGGTCGCGCCGAGGTGAGCGGCTTCACGGTGGCCGACGCCGCGATGATCGGCGACGTGCCGGCAGCGCTCGAGGCGCTGCGCTGGGCGCTGCACGTCGGCGTCGATCCGGTGCCGATCGCCGACGCCATCGCCGACGGCGTCCGCACGGTGGCCAAGGTCGCCGCCGCCGGCCGGGGAAACCCCTACCAGATGGCCAGCAGCCTGGGCATGCCAGCGTGGAAGATCCAGCGTGCCCAGGAGCGCAGCCGCGGCTGGACGCCCGAGGGCCTGGTCGACGCGATGCGCGCCGCGGCCGACTGCAACGCCGCCGTCAAGGGCGGCGCCGAGGACCGCGGATACGCCCTCGAGCAGGCCGTCTTCGCCGTGGCCGCAGCCCGCCGCGGCGGCGTGGCCCGTGGCGAGGGCATGGCCCGTCGAGGGGGCGTGGCCCGATGAGCCGGGGGACCGGGGCGCACCTGCCGATGTATGCCCGCATGCTGCGGCTGCGCCACGTCGCGCCGAGCGGATTTCTCTGCTTCGTCTTCCTGGAGGGCAGCGTCGCGCTGGGCGCCCTGCTCGCCCTGGCCGAATTGGTCAGCTGGTTGGGGGTGCTGGTCCTGCCGTTCCTGGTCGCGCTGATGGTCAAGCTCAACGACGTCATCGCCGGCGCGCTCACACAGCCGCCGGTCCCGGCCGGTCCGGCCGCGGCCCGGGCCGCGGTCCTGCGGCCGGCCACCGCGGGCGGAGCCGGGGTGAGCCCGCCGGTCCGCATCGCCGAGGAGGCGACGACACGGCTCCCGGGCGTCATCAACCGGAGGCGCGGCGCCCCGGTCATGCGTCCGTGGGCGGAGCAGGTCGAGGCTCAGCAGTGGCGCGTCCGGCAGTCCGCCACTCGCCGTTACGAGTGAGCAGGACCTCAAGTCGGTCGCCCGTCAGCGCATGGCCGTGAGTATCGGTGGGTGGCCGGGCGTCAGTGCGCGGCCGTGAGTGTCAGCGCGTGGCGTCGCGTACACGTTTGCCGGTTACCATTCGCGGCGGCCTTGCGCCATGAACGACGCGGGCACCGCCTCGGACCGTGATGGTCCGGCGGTGCCCAGGTGTGGTCGTCGATGACCGGCTCGCGTGGAGCGAGCTGTGGCGCGGCGGCCTCCGTGCTGCCGCGCCGGCGATCCGGCTAGGGATCGGCGAAGTCGTACCCGGCTTGCGCGTAACGCGGCCGGGCCGCCTGACGGGTCAGGCGGACAGCGAGGCGACCCGCTTGGCGATGGCCGACTTGCGGTTGGCCGCCTGGTTCTTGTGGATGACGCCCTTGCTGACAGCCTTGTCGAGCTGACGCGAGGCGTCACGCAGCAGAACGGTAGCCGTCTCGACGTTGCCCGCCTCGCTCGCCTCGTTGAGCTTGCGGATCACGGTCTTCAGCGACGACTTGACCGACTTGTTGCGCAGCCGGGCCTTTTCGTTCTGCCGGTTGCGCTTGATCTGGGACTTGATGTTCGCCACGCGACAGCCTTGTCCTGACTAGGTTCGGAAACTGGTCTCAAGCGCGGTGGTCACCGTGGTCGGCTGTCGAAACAGCCAGCCACCGGAGTGGCTGTCTGCCGGAGCAGCGAACAGCGGCGCGTCACCACACGCGATGAGCCAGACTACCAGCACCGCCACGACCCGCCAAAACGGCCGCCTCCGCGCCGGCCGAGTTGCCACCCTCCCGTCCGGGCGCGGCGATCCCCTCACGGCGTGCCGCTCCCGCCCGCCGGCCGACGGGCCCCGCCGGCCGAGGCGGTCAGCTCACCGCCAGCCGCGGCGCTCCGCCAGCCACGCCAGCGCCTGCTCCCCGCTGAACCGCTGATGCTGCCGGCTGTGAGGCGACGCGCTGCTCGGGCCGCCGTCCGCGCGGACCAGCCAATACCCCGCGAGGGCCGCCAGTGCCCCATCCACGCCGTCGTCCGGAGCGTCCCAGGGGCTGAGCAGGGCGTCCGTGTCCAGACCGCTGGCGAAGGCGCTGACCAGCAGCGTAACCGTGTCGAACCAGGGCGCGCCGAGGCACGGCCACGTCCAGTCGCACAGCCAGGCCCGGCCGCCGCGGTCGATCAGGACGTTGTCGATCCGCAGGTCGCCGTGGGTCATCGTGGCGCCGGAGGCCAGCTCCGGCAGCGCACGTTCCAGCGCGGCCAGCTCGCGGATCCGGTCCGGCGCGATGGTGGCCCGCGCGGTTCGCGGTAGCGGTTCGCGGCCGCTCTCGATCTCGGACCACCAGGACATCTCGCCGCGCAGGATCTCCGGCAGGGCGGGCACGCCGGGGGCCAGCAGCTCGGCGGTGGGCTCGCGCAGCGCTTCGGCCGCGGCCGACCAGGCGGTCAGGGCGGACCCCAGCTCCACCGGCGACCACGGAAGGGACGGGATGTGCCCGTCGATCGCTTCCAGGCATAGGACGAAATAGCCGGAGTCGACCATCGTCCACAGCGGTCGGGCAGCGGAGACGGCCCCCGGCAACGCCGACGTGAGCGCCGCCTCCCGGGCGTACCAGTGCGATGTTGGATCTTGGAGCGGTGCGGCCTTGACAAATGCACTAAGCCCTGCCGAGGTCGTGATAATCGCGGCGAAGGCGCGGGTGAAGCCGCCGCCGGCGCTTTGCGCCGAGGCGATCGGCGCGCCCAGCCGCGCCGAGATGGCTCGCCGCAGGCTTTCCGGCAGCTCAGACCAAAGAGGGCGTACGGCGGTGGCACCGTACGCGACGTCGGGCAGTGAAATCGGCCGCACCCGACCATCCTGCCGTCCCGAATTTTGTCGTACCCGGCTGGCAGGATCCTGGCCATGAGAACCGACGACTTCTGGGCGGTCATCGGCCGGGCAACCGCCGATCGACCGTCCTCTCCCGGCGAGGTGGCCAAGCGCGCCGCCGCCGATCTGGCCACCCATGACCCGGAGGAGATCGTCGCCTGGGCCCGCCACCTCGACAAGGTCATGGTCGCCTCCGGCACGCAAGACCTGTGGGCGGCGGCCTACCTGATACACGGTGGGTGTTCCGAGGAGGGCTTCGACAACTTCCGGGGCTGGCTGATCGCGCACGGCCGCGAGGCGGTGGCGCGGTCGGTGCAGTCGCCCGACTCGCTGGCCGACGTGCCGGTTGTGCGCGCCGCGGTGGAGACCGGCGCGGTTTTCGAGGCCGAGGAGGTGCTGACCATCGCGGCCGAGGCGTATCGGCAGGCGACCGGGTCCGAGTTGCCGGCGGGGGAGAGGCCGGTGACCCGGCCCGACGCGGCCGAGCTGTGGGATTTCGACAACGAGGAGGAGATGCGGAGGAGGCTGCCGCGCTTGTCGGCGTTGTTCCTCGAGCCGCCGGACTGACTCGAGCCGCCGGACTGACTCGAGCCGCCGGACTGACCTGAGCCGCCGCGCTGACTTGAGCAGGGCGCTGCGGGAACCAGGGCGCGGCGGGGCCAGGCTGGCTGCGGGAATCAGGGTGCCGCGGGAGGCAGGGTGCCGCGGGAGGCAGGGTGGCGCAGGGCCAGGATGCGGGAAAGCCGGTCGAGTGGGGGAGGGCTGCTCCGGGACACTTGGGGCCATGGAGGCTGCAGAGGGGACTGTCGCGGCGGTCAGTTGTAACGACACCTACGCGTTCACGAAGCCGGTGCGGGACGAGATCGTCCTGATCGCCGGGGTGGGGGTGAAGGGAGACGTGCATGCCGGAGTGCACGTCAAGCACCGGGGGCGGGTGCGCAACGATGCCACGCAGCCGAACTTCCGGCAGGTGCACCTGATCCAGCGGGAGTTGTTCGCCGAGGTGGGGGCCAAGGGGTTCGCGGTCGCGGCGGGCAATCTGGGCGAGAACGTGACCACCAGCGGTATCGACCTGCTCGCGCTGCCGGTGGGGACGATTCTGCGCTTCGGAACACCCATGGACGCATCCGGCGTGAACGCATCCGGTACGAATCTATCCGGGGGCGGCTCGGGGGCGCTCAAGGCGGTGCTGGAGGTGGCTGCCGCGGCGGAACTTGATCGGGCTACGGCCGCGTCGTCGGAGGCTCTCGCAGCGGCTGCGGCGCGGGATCGGGGGGACGACCCTCGACCGGCCGTGGTGCTGGCGGGGCTGCGCAACCCGTGTGCGCAGATCAACGCCTTCCAGCAAGGGCTGCTCAAGGAGGTGATCGGGCGGGGCGAGGGCGGCGACGTGATCTACAGAGCCGGGGTCATGGCGGTAGTGCTGCGTGGCGGCGCGATCCGGCCCGGCGACACGGTCACGGCCGAGCTGCCGCCGCTGCCGCACGGGCCGCTCGAGCGGGTCTGAGACGGCTCGTGCTGGTCTGAGACGGCTCGCGTCACCTGCGATGAGTGCCGCGCGAGTGCGGAAGGGCGCGGCCACCTGCGATGGGGTGCCGCGCGGTGGGGGCGGAACGGCGCACGTTACCGCGATGGGACGGCCGCGCGGTGGGGGCGGGACGGCGCACGTTACCGCGATGGGACGGCCGCGCGGGTGCGTGTGAGAGCGCCGCTGCTGCTGGGTGCGGCGGTGCTTGAGCGGGTGTGAGCGGGCGCTCCACGCGGGCGTGGGACGATAGAACTCGCCGGCCGTGTGTCGGCGGGCCCGCGCCGGCCCTCATGCCGGTGGCAACCCCAAGCTTGTGACGACTGAGAAGAACGGACGATCGTGCCTGGACCGCTCGACCCCGGTGTGAATGTGATCGGGGCTACCGACCCGAGTCGCATCCGCAACTTCTGCATCATCGCGCACATCGACCACGGCAAGTCGACGCTGGCCGACCGGATGCTGCAGATCACCGGGGTGGTCGACCCGCGGCAGATGCGGGCGCAATACCTCGACCGCATGGACATCGAGCGGGAACGCGGCATCACCATCAAGTCGCAGGCCGTGCGCATGCCGTGGGTGGTGCGCGAGGGGGACCAGCAGGGCGATTCCGCGGTCCTCAACATGATCGACACGCCGGGGCACGTCGACTTCACGTACGAGGTGTCCCGCAGCCTCGCGGCCTGTGAAGGGGCGATCCTGCTCGTCGACGCGGCGCAGGGGATCGAGGCGCAGACTCTCGCCAACCTGTACCTGGCGATGGAGAACGACCTCCACATCATCCCGGTCCTCAACAAGATCGATCTGCCCGCCGCGCAGCCCGAGAAGTACGCCGAGGAGCTGGCGGGCCTGATCGGCGTCGACCCGTCGGACGTGCTGCGCGTGTCCGGCAAGACCGGCGTGGGCGTCGGCCATCTGCTCGACGAGATCGTCCGGCAGGTCACGCCGCCGGTCGGCGACGCGAGCGCCCCGGCCCGGGCGATGATCTTCGACTCGGTGTACGACGTGTACCGCGGTGTCGTCACGTATGTCCGGGTCATCGACGGGCGGATCGAGGCGCGCGACCGGATCAAGATGATGTCCACGGGCGCGGTGCACGAGCTGCTCGAGATCGGCGTCGTCTCGCCCGAGATGGAGAAGGCCGGCGCGCTCGGCGTCGGCGAGGTGGGCTACCTGATCACCGGCGTGAAGGACGTGCGCCAGTCCCGGGTCGGCGACACGGTCACCGGCAACAACCGGCCGGCCAAGGAGGCGCTCGGCGGGTACAAGGACCCGAAGCCGATGGTCTACTCCGGCCTCTACCCGATCGACGGCTCCGACTACCCGGCCCTGCGCGACGCCCTCGACAAGCTCAAGCTCAACGACGCCGCGCTGGTCTACGAGCCGGAGACGTCCGCGGCGCTCGGCTTCGGCTTCCGCTGCGGCTTCCTCGGCCTGCTCCACCTCGAGATCATCGGCGAGCGGCTGGAGCGCGAGTTCGGCCTCGACCTGATCTCCACGGCGCCGAACGTGGTCTACCGCGTCTACACCGAGGACGCGCAGGAGCACGTGGTGACGAACCCCAGCGAGTTCCCCAGCGGCAAGATCGCGGAGATCCACGAGCCCGTGGTGCGGGCCACCGTGCTGGTGCCCAACGACTACGTCGGTGCGGTCATGGAGCTCTGCCAGAGCCGCCGAGGCAGCCTGATGGGCATGGAGTACCTCTCGAGCGAGCGGGTCGAGCTTCGCTACACCCTGCCCCTTGCCGAGATCATTTTCGACTTCTTCGACCAACTGAAGAGCAAGACCAAGGGGTACGCGTCGCTCGACTACGAACCGTCCGGCGAGCAGGTGGCGGACCTGGTGAAGGTGGACATCCTGCTGCACGGGGAACCGGTCGACGCCTTCAGTGCCATCGTGCACAAGGACAAGGCGTACGCGTATGGGGTGAACATCGCGGCCAAGTTGCAGAAGCTGATCCCGCGGCAGCAGTTCGAGGTGCCGATCCAGGCTGCCATCGGCAGCCGGATCATCGCGCGCGAGACGATCCGCGCGATCCGCAAGGACGTCCTCGCCAAGTGCTACGGGGGTGACATCACCCGGAAGCGGAAGCTCCTCGAGAAGCAAAAAGAGGGCAAGAAGCGGATGAAGATGGTCGGCCGGGTGGAAGTGCCGCAGGAGGCCTTCATCGCCGCGCTGTCGACGTCTGACTCTTCGGACACCAAGGGAGCAAACAAAAAATAGGTCGGTTTGGTTTCTCCGGCGCTCGGGAACTGTGGGGCTCGACGGACGCAACAGATGCTCCACCCCCGAGGAGGAAACCTCATGACTGTCACCGGCATCATTACGGCGCTCATCGTCGGTCTTGTCATCGGCGCGCTGGGCCGCCTGGTCGTACCGGGCAAGCAGAACATCCCGATCTGGCTGACCATGGTGGTCGGTATCGTCGCCGCGCTGCTGGGTACGGTCATCGCCCGGGCCTTCGGCGTCGCGGACACGAAGGGCTTCGACTGGATCGAGTTCCTGTTCCAGGTTGTCCTTGCCGCGATCGGCGTTGCCCTGGTGGCCGGCGTCGGCTCGCGCCGCCGCCTCACCCGATAAGGGAAGCTGCACCCAAGCGCCGGACCTGGTTCAGGTCCGGCGCTTTGCTTGTGCAAGCAAACGGCAACGGCTGCGGGGAAGGGGCGCGGAGGCGGGGTGCCTGCGGTGGCTTGGGCAGACGAGGTGGGTGCGTCGGCCCGTGGACGTGACCAGCGGGCGAGGGCGGCGGCCTAGGGCGGTGCCCGTGAGCGACGCGAGGCGGGCAAGCCGGGCGAGCGCGACGCGGGCGCGGCAGTCTCAGTAGCGGAACTTGTGTTGCGCGCTTCGCCTGTTCACCCAGGCCGGCAGCTCGTCGACGTGGTCGCGGAGGGGCTGGCGCTCGTCGCGGGTGTGCGCGTCGGTCACGTTGCGCATGGTCAGCACGTAGCCGCGGACCAGGCGGTCCTCGCGCAGGTCGCGGTAGGTCGCCTCGATCAGGATCTGCGACTCGTCGGAGCGGCGCAGGGCGCAGAACATCGTGCCGTCCCCGTTGGACTGGAAGGCCCGCCGCACCACGCCGCGGTCGTCCGGGTGCACCAGGTCGGTCAGCGAGGAGAGCGGCGTCACCCGATCGTCGCCCAGCAGGTCGTGGACGGCGGGGCTCGCGTACCGGATGCGCTGGTCGTCGTCGATCACCAGCATCAGCTCGGCGGTGTTGCCGATGACCGTGCGGAGGTACTGGTCGCTGTCGCGCCGGCCCACCGCCTCGACCATCGAGATGCGGTCGAGCGCCAGCGCCGCCTGGCCGGCCAGCACCTCGAGGGCGTCGCGCGTCACGGTCAGCACCTCGCGCGGCGCCTCGACGATCAGCGCGCCGCCGCCGGGCCGCGCGACCGCCAGCGGCTCGAGCCGCAGCGGGCAGACCAGGGTCGTGTCGCCGGACCACCAGCTGCGCGGGCTCGGCTCGGGCGGCGGGGCCGGCACCGCATCGTCGTCGACGGCGAAGACGAGCGAGCGCAGCGACGACGGCGGCATCAGCTGCTCGGCGGCGGCGTGCACCGCCGCCTCGACGGCCGGCCGGTCGGCCGCCGCGACCAGCGCGCCCGAGGCCGTGCGCAGCGCCCGCTCGCGGGCCGCCGCCTGGCTGTTCTGCGAGATCGAGTCGGCCAGCCGGGTGATGGTCAGCAGCAGCGTGAGCGCGCCCACCACCGCGATCACCACGCCGTCGTGGACCTCGCCGTGGAGCGCCTCGACGAGGAGCACCGCCGGCGGCGTCGCCACCGCCGCGCCCAGCAGCGCCGCCCAGTGCCCGCGCCACTGGGTCACGCGCGGCGGCATCGGCCGGGTCAGCCGGGTCATGGACGGATGCAGGGCGGCCAGGCCCCACGCGACATACAGCACGAGGTAACCGGCCTCGGTGACCGTGCCGGGTGCCAGCGGATAGACGATGTCGCTGATCAGCATGCCGACCGAGCCGGCCAGCAGCAGCGCCGACGACACGTTGCGCCCGGCCGCGAGCACGAGCCGGCCGGTGACCCCGATCAGGAGGAGATCGCCGATCACGTCGGCCGCCGAGATCTTGCCGGTGAGGACCTTGTTACCGATCATGAAGACCCAGACGACCAGCAGCGTCGAGCAGGCCGCCGCCAGCAGGTCGATCAGGCGCGCCCGCTCGACCAGCAGCGAGCCGCCCCGGGTGAACTGGATCAGCGCGCCCGCGACCAGCACGAACATCGACAGGTAACAGGCCTCGGCGGCGGGCATCGCCCCGATCGCGTAGAAAACGTCACCCACCGCGATCGCGGCCACCGACCCGGCCAGCAGCAGCCAGGGGCCGACGCGGCTGGGACGGTGCCACCGGACGCCGACGATGATCGCCAGACAGCTCGCCGAACCCAGCAGGATCCATTCGATCGCCCTCGACACGCTCTACTTAGTACCAGGGCGGTAGCTATCTGTCCATCAGCGGATATACGCTGTGCTATTCGTCCGTGAATCGCTCGACATCACGCAGAGCGATGGCCGGCGGAGGCCCGGCGGTCCCGTCGCCCGGCCCATGCCGAGGGTGTTTCGCGAAGTCAGCTGAAGACCTGGGCGACGACCCGGCGCTCGTCCACCCCGGCGTCCGCGCTCACCGGCTGCCACTTGCCGTCGGGCGCGTGCCATTCGAGGTCGGCGAAACGTACCCGTTCGAGGCCGGTGGCCGACGCGTGCGAGACGAGCCAGTGCGCGTACCGCCAGCCGGTGCTCGCGTCGGAGACCACGACCGTCAGTCCGGCCGCCTGGGTCGCCGCCGGCGTCTTCGCCAGGCCCTTGCCCCAGTCGAGCTTGAGCCCGTTCATCAGGGCCGCGGCGGCCGCCGCGCCGCGCAGGGCGGGCGCACCCGTGACCGTGCAGGCCACCGCCCCGGTGGCCCGGCCGGTCAGCGCGCGGGCCAGCACGGCCGACTCGTCCGCCCACTTCTCGTACGCGTTCGGGTATGCCGACCGCTGCACCCGCTGCGCCGCGTCGGTGACCCGCATCCGCTCCCAGCCCTTGACCTTCTTGAGCGCCGAGTAGAACTTGTCCGCCGCGTATCGCGGGTCCTGAATCTTCTCCGGGCTGCCCCATCCCTGGCTGGGCCGCTGCTGAAAGAGCCCGACCGAGTCGCGGTCGCCGGTGTCCAGGTTTTCCAGCTTGGACTCCTGGAGGGCGGTGGCCAGCGCGATCACGACGGCCCGCTCCGGCATCCCGCGCCGGATGCCCACCGCGCTGATCGTCGCGGCGTTGGCCATCTGCACCAGGTCGAGGGTGACCTTGCCGTCGGCCTGCACGGTGCACTCGGGGCCGATGATCTTCGGCAGCTTGATGTCGCCCGACATGCCACGCACCACGACCACTACGCCCAGGGTGCCGATGACAGCGAGCAACGCGAGCACCACGATCGGCGTCCTGCGCACTCACACCTCCTCGACGGCTTCCCCGTGGACCAGGCAACAAGCGTAAACAACGACCGCATCACGCGAATGTCACTGCACCGCGCGCCGCGTGCCGCGCCCTCGGCGGGTCAGGGGGCCGGCACCCACGACGGCGGACGCTTCTCGCGGAACGCGTTGACCCCCTCGGTGCCCTCGGCCGAGCGGAAGTACGCGCCCGAGCGCTCCGACAACTCGGCCAGCTCGGCCCGGATCGACGGGGCCGGGGCGCGCCGGAGCAGCTGCTTGGCGCCCGCCAGGGCCAAGGGGCCGCCTTGCACCAGGGCGTCGCAGTAGGCCGCCACCGTCGCGTCCAGGCCCTCGGCCGGCACCGCCTTGGTGACCAGCCCCACCTCGGCCGCCCGTACGCCGTCGAAGACCTCGCTGGTCAGATAGAGCTCGGCCGCTGCCCGCGAGCTGAGCCGGGGGAGGACCGTGGCGCTGATCACCGCCGGGATGACGCCGAGGCGTACTTCGGTGAACGCGAAGGTGGCCTCGCGCGCGCAGACCGCGATGTCGGCCGCCGCGATCAGGCCGAGGCCACCGGCCCGGGCCGGGCCCGCCACCCGGCAGACCACCGGCTTGGGGAACTCCCAGAGCGCGGCCAGCACGTCGGCGAGCAGCTCGGCCGGCACGCGACCGGTCGCCCGGGCCTCGGCGGTCTCCTTGAGGTCGGCGCCGGAGCAGAACACCGGCCCGGTGTGGGAGAGCGTCACCACGCGGACGCCGGGGGCGGTCAGGGCGGCGGAGAGCGCCTCGAGCAGCTGTCGCATCAGCGGCGTGGAGAGGGCGTTCCGGTTGGCGGGGCTGTCCAGCGTCACGGTGGTCACCCCGGCGACGGTGGCGGTTCGGACCAGATCCATGGCGGAACCCTAACGGTGCACACTTGTCGGATGGCTGGCGCACTTCCCGATGGCGATCCGGTACCCACTGACGGGTCGCTTCCATCCGGCGCGGCGGCGAACGCCGGGAAAAACGGATTTGCCGTATATGTCCACGTGCCGTTCTGCGCCAGCCGCTGCGGCTACTGCGACTTCAACACCTATACGGCGAGCGAGCTCGGTGGCGTCGGCCGCGAAGGCTACGCCGACACGGTCCTCCGCGAGCTGGAAATCGCGAAGCAGGCGATAAATCCGAAAAAGGTGGACACGGTGTTCGTCGGTGGCGGCACCCCCACCCTGCTGAGCGCGGACGACCTCGGCCGCATCCTCGACGGCATCGACAAGACCTGGGGCCTCGACGAGAAAGCCGAGATCACCACCGAAGCCAACCCCGAGTCGGTGACCCCCGAATACCTGCGCCGGCTCCGGGCGAACGGCTTCACCCGGATCAGCCTGGGCATGCAGTCGTCCAGCCCGCACGTGCTCAAGATTCTCGACCGGCAGCACACCGCCGGGCGGGCGCCGCAGGCGGCCCGGGAGGCCCGGGAGGCGGGCTTCGAGCACGTCAACCTCGACCTGATCTACGGCACCCCGGGCGAGACCGCCGATGACTTCGCCGCGTCCCTGCGGGCCGTCGTCGAGGCCGGCGCCGACCACGTCAGCGCGTACGCCCTGATCGTCGAGGACGGCACCCGGATGGCCGCCCGGATGCGCCGCGGCGAGCTGCCGTACCCCGAGGACGACGTGGCCGCGGACCGCTACCTGGCCGCCGAGCAGGCCCTGACCGAGGCCGGGTTCGCCTGGTACGAGGTCTCCAACTGGGCCACCAGCGAAGCCGCCCGCTGCCGGCACAACCTGCTGTACTGGACCGGCGCCGACTGGTGGGGCCTGGGGCCGGGCGCGCACAGCCACGTCGGCGGCGTGCGCTGGTGGAACGTGAAGCACCCCACGACGTACGCGAAAAGGCTCGCCGACGGTGTCTCGCCCGGCCATGCCCGCGAGATCCTCGACGACGAGGACCGCCGCGTCGAGGACATCATGCTGCGGGTGCGGCTCAGCGACGGCATCCCGCTGGCCGGGCTGGACGAACGCGGGGCCAAGCAGGCGCTCGACGACGGTCTGCTGGTGCCGGAGGCGTACGCGAAAGGGCAATTGATCTTGAATTTGCCGGGCCGGCTGCTCGCCGACGCGGTGATCCGAGACGTCGTGTAACGCCGGGCCCCCGACCCGGCGCGACACTTTACTTGATGATTTGCACCGTCATGGGGTAGTTGTACGGCTCGTTGTTGCTGGCCTTCACACCGGCGATGACGCCGAAGACGATCGCGATGATCGTGGCCGCGACGCCGACGAAGATGCCGATGACGATGCAGCTGAGCACCCAGCCGACCAGCGCGATGATCGACCAGAGAATCTGGAAGTTCAACGCCTTGACGGCCTCGGCGCGCACGACCGGGGACTGGTTGCCCCGGGCGAGCAATGCGACCAGCGGGGCGATCCAGCCCGCGCAGCCGCCGCCGAGGAAGGCGCCGGCCGCGCCGCCGAAGTGGGAGACCAGGATCCAGGTGCGGTCATCCGAGGCGTTGCCGGGTTGCGGGCCGTAGCCGTACTGCTGAGGAGGCGGGTTATAGCCACCGGGAGGCGGGTTGTAGCCACCCGGAGGCGGGTTGTAGCCACCGGGAGGTGGGTTGTATCCGCCCGGAGGCGGACCGTAACCGCCGCCGGGCGGCGGCGGGGGCGGGGATGAAGGAGGCGGTGTCGAACCCGACGTCGGATCGTTGGCCGCATACGGATTACCTTCACCGGGCGGGCGAGGTGGTTCAGTCATGGCTGACACCGTAGGACCGCAGCTCAATACGGTCGAGAGCGACATGCGGAACGAGTACAGGAATAGACAGTCCACTCGATCATCGCGTTGCCGCCGACAGCGACGTAGACTGGCACTCTGTCACGGGGAGTGCCAAGCGCCGGCGAGGGAGGGTCAGATGAGTCTCGATGACCGCAAGCTCGAGGTGCTGCGCGCGATCGTCGAGGACTACGTCGAGACCCAGGAGCCGGTCGGCAGCAAGGCGCTGGTCGAGCGGCACCAGCTGGGCGTCTCCCCGGCCACCGTGCGCAACGACATGGCCGTGCTGGAGGAGGAGGGATACATCCGCCAGCCGCACACCAGCGCCGGGCGGGTCCCCACCGACGCGGGCTATCGCCTTTTCGTCGACCGTCTCTCCAAGGTCAAGGCGCTGAGCCCGGCCGAGCGCCGCGCGATCGAGCGCTTCCTGATCGGCGCGGTCGACCTCGACGACGTGGTGCATCGCACCGTGCGCCTGCTGGCTCAGCTCACCCGCCAGGTCGCGGTCGTGCAGTATCCGTCGCTCGCCCGCTCTTCCGTGCGCCATCTGGAACTCGTCCCGATCTCCACGACCCGCCTGATGCTCGTGATGATCACCGACACCGGCCGGGTCGAGCAGCGCCTGGTCGAGCTGCCGGGCCCGGTCGCGTCCGACGACGTGCTCGACCTGCGCCGCAAGGTCAACGAAAAACTCGCAGGTCAGCGCATGTCCGACACCCCACCGCTGGTGCAGGGCCTGGTCGACGAGTGCGCCCCCGACCGCCGCAACACGATGGCCTGCCTGGCCAGCGTCCTGCTCGAGACGCTGGTGGAGCGCAGCGAGGAGCGGCTCGCCCTCGCCGGAACGGCGAACTTGACGCGGGGAGGTGTGCTGGACTTCCAGGGCACGCTTCGTCCGGTGCTCGAGGCCCTCGAGGAGGAGGTCATCCTGCTCAAGCTCATCGGCGACCTGGAGCCCAGCACGACCAGGGTGCGCATCGGCGACGAGAACGAGATAGACAACCTCCGATCCGCCTCGGTGGTCAGCACCGGTTACGGCCCGGGGGCGACTATCGTTGGTGGGCTCGGTGTGCTCGGACCCACCCGGATGGACTACCCCGGCACCATCGCCACGGTGCGTGCGGTGGCACGCTACGTGGGCGACCTGCTGGCCCAGAACTGACCGGCTCAGAACTGACGGAATCGCGCTGACAATGAGGACCCCAAACCCCGTGGCCAAGGATTACTACGGCATTCTCGGCGTGAGCCGGGAGGCCACCGACGACGAGATCAAGCGCGCCTACCGGAAGCTGGCTCGGCAGTACCACCCCGACGTCAACCCCGATCCCGAGGCCGCCGAGAAGTTCAAGGACATCAACGCGGCGTACGAGGTGCTGTCCGACGACCAGAAGCGGCAGATCGTCGACCTCGGCGGCGACCCGCTGGCGCCCGGCGGCGGCATGGGCCCCGGCGGCCCGGGCGGTCCCGGCGGCCCGTTCGTCGGCTTCCAGGACATCATGGACGCGTTCTTCGGCACGGCGGCCGGCGGCGGCTCCCGTGGCCCGCGCCCGCGCACCCGCCCCGGCGCCGACGCGATCCTGCGCCTCGAGCTCGACCTGGTCGAGACGGCGTTCGGTGTCGAGGCCCCGATCACGGTCGACACCGCGGTGCTGTGCACCCAGTGCTCCGGCGCCGGCACCGCGCCCGGCACCCACCTGGCCACCTGCGAGACCTGCGGCGGCCGCGGCGAGGTGCAGAGCGTGCAGCGCACGTTCCTGGGCCAGGTCGTCTCCTCCCGCCCCTGCTCCACCTGCCAGGGCCACGGCACGGTCATCCCGCACCCCTGCCCCACCTGCGCCGGCGACGGCCGGGTCCGCACCCGCCGCTCGCTCACCGTCAAGATCCCGGCCGGCGTCGAGGACGGCATGCGCATCCGCCTGGCCCAGCAGGGCGAGGTCGGCCCCGGCGGCGGCACCGCCGGCGACCTGTATGTCGAGATCCACGAGCGCCCGCACGACGTCTACTCCCGCAAGGGCGACGACCTGCACTGCCGGGTCACCCTCCCGATGACCGCGGCCGCCCTCGGCACCCGCCTGACGATCAAGACGCTCGACTCCGAAGAGGCGATCGAGGTCAAGTCCGGCACCCAGCCCGCGTCGACGCTGCGCATCCGCGGCAAGGGCGTGCCGCACCTGCGTGGCCAGGGCCGGGGCGACCTCTTCGTGCACCTCGACGTCAAGACGCCCACCAAGCTCACCGCCGAGCAGGAGCGCATGCTGCGCGAGTTCGCCAAGACCCGCGGCGAGGACGTGGCCGAGCTGAGCAAGCAGGGCGGCTTCTTCAGCCGCATGCGCGACGCCTTCAACGGCCATTAGGCGCTCGTCAAGATCAAGATCAAGATCGTTATTTGATACGGGTCGGGGCAAAGTCCCCGATGCGCCGGGCGGCCGCCGTCGTGGGTCGCGCCCGGTGCCGCCCGCGCCGGGCTGAGCTGCCGGGTTGCGCTCTGCGCTGGGCTGGGCTTGCCGCGTTGCGCTCTGCGCTGGGCTGGGCTTGCTGCGTCGCGCACCTCGCTGGACATCTGCCAGAAGATGGACGCGTCGTCCCGCATGGCGAGAAGCACGCCGAACCCTCACCGGATATTTCGGATATATCCGGTGAGGGCTCGGGCTTTTCCGTCGAAGTTGATGAGTTGGTGTGCGGGGCTAACGGTGGCTTATCAAGATCCCGACGCGGGGCGCGGGTGCGGGCGCGGGCGTGCGCGCGGGCGGCGTGGGCGGCGCGTGCGGGCGGGCGGCCAG